>JAIBAQ010000010.1 GCA_019695095.1 Candidatus Hydrogenedentota bacterium | reverse complement strand
CTGGCCAGCGTGGTGGATACCTTGTGCGCAATCTGGCCCGCTTTGCCCATGCCCGACGCCACGACCCGGCCCCGGCACGCGAGCAACGCGTCCAGCACGCGCTCAAAACCTTCGTCAAGCCTATCCCGCACGCTACGAATGGCTTCCATTTCGAGCGTTAGGATGGTCCTGCCATAATCAAGACTCAATGTGTCATCCTTTGTTTACAGAAAGATTCACCCCCAAAGAACGCATTTCATCGTTTCCCCGGTGCGTTTGCCAACTTTTAGCGGCTTGCTTGTCGGTTGGAAATGTGAAAACACGTCCGGCGCCGGGACCCGCCAAACAGCGACTCCCCTCAGGCGAGTTCGCTATTCGGAGCACAGTCGGCGCCCGGCGCGAATTGGAGGATCATACACATCACCCCCATCAAGATTCGAGGGCACCATGCCGGTTTCTTGACTCTTCTCGCTTCGGAAACTAGACTTCCCGCGTTTACCCCGTAATAGGATTTATAGGCGGGCTGCTTAATGACTGCAAGCGCATTTCCAGATAAAGAACAGCTAGAGGCGCACCAACTCGCACAATTGCGCGCGTTGATTGGTGAGTTGTTGCAGGGTAACCGCTTTTATTCCAGCAGGTTACTCGAGGCGGGAATCACGACAGAAATCGCGAGTCTCGACGAATTCTCACGCAAAATGCCGTTCACGTATAAGACGGAGCTCGTGAAGGATCAGCAGGAGAATCCGCCCTACGGTACGAATCTGACGTACCCGCTCAGCCGGTACACGCGCTTCAATCAGACCAGCGCGACAACAGGAAGCCCCATGCGGTGGCTGGACACCCATGAGACGTGGGAATGGATGCTCGGCAATTGGGGACAAGTATTCCAAGCCGCAGGCGTGAGCGCAAAGGATCACCTCTATTTCGCGTTTTCGTTCGGGCCGTTTCTGGGGTTCTGGACTGCATTTGAGTCGGCCCTGCGAATCGGTTGCCTGTGCATTCCCGGCGGAGGGCTGAGCAGTGCGGCCCGAGTCAACGCCATCCTCGACAACGACACCACCGTCTTGTGCTGCACGCCGACCTACGCCATACGCTTGGCGGAAGTCGCGTTCGAGGAACAGATCGACCTGTCCCGCTCAAAGGTAAAGACCATCATCGTCGCGGGAGAAGCGGGGGGGAGTATCCCAGCGACGCGCGCGCGAATCGAGTCGATGTGGCCGGGCGCGCGTGTTTTCGATCATCACGGCATGACCGAGATTGGTCCCGTGAGCTTCGAGTGCCCTTCTCAGGCAGGCACTCTCCATATCATCGAATCCAGCTACTATGCAGAGATTATCGACCCCGAATCGGGCGAGCCGGTGGAACCGTACGAGACGGGCGAATTGGTGCTTACGAACCTGGGACGTGGCGCAATGCCGATACTTCGGTATCGTACCGGAGACTTGGTCGTGCTTGCACCCGAATCGCCGTGCGCGTGTGGCCGTTACGACATGGCGCTGCCCGGCGGAATCCTTGCGCGCACCGACGACATGGTGGTGGTGCGTGGCGTGAACATCTTTCCCAGCGCCATCGAGACCATCATGCGCAAGTGCGAAGGCGTTGGCGATTACCGTGTACTCGTTCAGACCAAGCGTTCGATGACAGAATTGGAGTTGGAAGTTGAACCCGAAGCGGGATGGAGCGACATGGCCGCACTCATCGAGGCCCTCGAGCGTGAGATGCGGGCTGCGTTCGCGTTGCGTATTCCCGTGCGGCTCGTCGAGCAGGGGACGCTTCCACGCTTCGAAATGAAGGCCAAACGTTGGGTTCGTGTTTGACATATGCGCGCGAACGCCGCGCCCCTGTTTCGGCCTGATGAAGAATGAAGGAAGGAGATTTCATGTCCGATAAGGCAAACGCCCAGGCTAAGAAGAAGTATGCGCTGAAGGAAAGGGCGGCGCGCTTTATCATTCGCAGGTTTGTACCCAAAGAAGTGGTGGACGCCATCGAGAGCGAAATTGCCACGGGCATGTTCACCGAGAATGCTCGCTCGGAAGCGTTGCCGGAACATGTGCTGATTGAAGATCGCGGTTCCGACACGACCGTGTTCTCGTTCGCGGGGGGCGCGCTCCTGTTTGCCGGACAACCCACATTCGAGTTCCGCAAGCTGTTGATGAAGCATGGCGACGACTACAACCTTGTCTTTATACGCGACATTCACCGGTTGGCCTATCACCTCAAACCGGAAGGCGGCGGAGGCGGTCTCGAGTTCTATGAGCGCGAAGTGATTCGCGTTATGGACCAGTTGAAGTCCAAACGCTATGTGGCCTTGGGCGATTCGGTAGGCGGGTGTGCCGCCATTTACTACGGAACACGTTGCGGCATGGACCACGTGATTGCGATGAGTCCGCCGTGTCCATTCCGGGCTTACCTTGAGCCGATGATGCAGCTTAAGGCGTATACCGATCTGCCTCTGCTGTTCAGGAGTTGGGAGGAGTTCTACGAAGTCGCCTTCATTACGTTTGCCACCAATTTCGTGGAAATGGCGATCAAACGCGCGGTCGGGGGACACGAAGGCATCTGGCGCTTGCCAGAGGTCTACCTGGAGGCAGAGAAGCGCCCATCCATGACGTTGTTCTACGGCGAACGCTGCCGTCCCGATAAGCGCATCGCGATGATGTACAAAGATCAGCCCGATGTGAAGTTGGTCGGATTGCCCACAGCCTTGCACAACACCGGCGCGTGGATGAAGAAGCAGGGGAAACTGGGCGAAACGGTGCTGGAAGAGATTCACCGGGGATTGGCGCTGGCCGAACAGCGCGCGGAAGGTGTCTCGGTTACGTAGACGCGGTGTTCTGACTTTCGCCCTGAGCCAATTGCGCTATTCGGTGTGCCTTTTCAATCATGAGCGTGGCGCGCGTATGAATGTCTTCGTAGATCCCGCGCGTGGTGCGGGTGAGGTGCACAGGATCGGCGCCCTCCAAGTTGTCACGCTCGAACCGCGCAATCGCCACAAGCGGGCGGCCTACGCGATGTACTTCACCAATTAGCCGCAGTTGCTCATCCAGGTCCATAAGCTCAGTCACCAGCGCCTTCGCGCGTTTCATGCTCTCGCCTTGACGCAACACGTTGAGGAGGGACACGGAAGTCTGAACACCTGTATTGGAACCGGTTACAAGCTTCTGCATGATCTCCGTCATACCATTCCGCCACGTCTCAAGCGCCTCGTGTTGATCGCCGTCAAAGCACGCAAGCATGCGCGTGAATGCAGCGGACTCGCCGGTTACTTCGGATCGCTCGCTTAGAAAATCAAGCCACATCGCGCGATACGTCATGCGAATGAAATCGAGTTCCTGCATGGGCCGGCGAACGACCGGGTACCATTCGAGGCAACCGTCCGGCGCGAAGCCGGAGTAGTAGATGTCGACATCCGAGAAGCTCGGCGTATCGTCGATGGAAGGAATCGCATCAGAACTTTCGCGTTCGACAACCAATTCGACGGCCTTCAACACCTGCTCGGGAGTGATCTCATCGGATCGAATGGACTCGCGAATATCGGAGCGTCCAACGCTGCTGCGGCGGCGCTCAATCGCGATGTGCCCTGCCCCGTAGGGGCCGGTCTCGCGAAAATGGACGTACCCCACGGAGACCAACACAATGGGGCATTGCATTGCAGCGGCAATATGCATCGTGCCCGTGTCGTTCGTAACGAGGACGCGCGACCGGCGCAGCACTTCCGCAAGTTGCGGCACCGAAGTCTTCCCGAAAAGGGGGACCGCTACTCCGGGAGCAAGTCGCTCGAATTCCTGGCCTAGGTAGGCCTCGGCGGAAACGCCCAGCAAGGCGATCTTGGCGTTGTACTTTTCCTTGAGGAATCCGGCAAGACGGGCAAACTGCTGCACGGGCCAGCGCTTGTCCTTGTCGCTTGCTCCCAACTGGAAGCATACGAGGAAGTCGTTGTCGGCGATTCCATATTCGCGCAGGATGCTGTGGGCCTGTTCGCGGACCGCTTCCCCTACATTCATAACCAGTCCCTGCGATGCCGGAGGATCAACGAGGAAGAATCGGAACGCGTCACAGAGGTTCAGGTTGTTGTATTCACGATGAAGGATACTTGTGAAGAAGTAGTTTGGCCCGCGCCCACGGATGACATAGCGCCAATCGTCGCTCAGATGCGCGCCAATAACTTCAGGCGCGCCCGCAGCCGCGAAGAGAATGGCCGAAGAGAAACTGTGCGTGCAGTTGTAAATCACATCGTAGCGGCCATCCCGAATCGTCGTGGCATATGCGCCTGCCGTCTCGTACGCGTGGAGGAAGCGGTCAGAGTCGCCCGACTTGAGATCTTGAAACATCGTGTCCTCTTCGTACACGAGCACTTCGTCGATATCGGGATTGCATTCGGCAATGGACTTGCCCATACGTCGGACCATGACCGCGATGTGTCCGTCAGGATGGCGTGTGCGCAGCGAGCGGATGAGGGGGGATGTCTGAAGTACATCGCCCATGCGTGTCATCTGGGCAACGAGTATTCGAATGGGCCGCTCGCAGTCGCTCATGGTGTTACACGCCCTCGAACATCGCGAGTATTTGTTCTGACGAGTTGCGCATCTCCCGAAGATAGGAGAACAGAGCTTCCGGATAGCTAAGCTTGGTTCCCATCACGGGAATGCGCTCGTTGATGGCTTCTTGAGTAAAGGGCAGATCCTTCGGCAGAGACTGAAGGTATCTGCCGAGGGCGGTATCGACGCCAACACGTTCCGCCATTTCCCCCACGGTACGAAGCGCACGAATTCCCTTGCTAAGTATACGGGAACCGTGCTGGTCCACGATCAGATCGAGCATTTGCTGGGCGCGCTTCTCATAAGTGTGGTCTCTCAACACACGCGACCTGGCGCGGTCGGCAAAAGCCTGGCGCTCTTCAGGGCTCTCAAGAAACCGGTCGATGAGGGCTCGCAGTTCAGGCAAGTCGCGATAGACGGGTAATTCCGTTTCGGGATCGAGCAATGTATCCAGTCCACGGCAAGGGTCACAGAGCTGAAAACCGCCGCAAGCGGCTATTTCAAATACGCGTGGATTGATGGCATCGCAGTGGGGATCGACGCCATTGTGCGTGGCGCTGGAGTGCAGATTCAGATTAATCTTCGAGGCAGCCACGATCTTCGCGAATTCCTCGGGGCCGAAACGCTCGTTCGGATTCTGAACGTGATTGATGAGTTCCCGAGCCTGCCATTCGACACCCCAAATCTTGAAGTTGTAGTCCGTAAGACCCTGAAAGAACTGATTACGGTTATGGTACCCAGCGCCGGCAAACGACAGATCGCATCCGTAGGTGCGTTCGTCGTCGCTCGTCAATTCCACGGGTTTGTGTACGCGGGGATCGCAGGCCGTTTGAACGTAGGCATGATGGGGGCATCCAGCCTCCCTCAATTGGCGTTCAAACTCGCCGGGTTGAATATGGAAGAAGTAATCGTAGCGAGACGCGATATCGCGCCAGTACGTCATATGGCGCCAATTCTCTACAAACCAGAATGCCGTGACGATCTCATTCTTGTTGAGTCTCGCAGGCCAATCCGCCCCGACCGGAGCCTGCGCCATCACGATGCAGATGTTCGGATCGAACTCCGCAACACGCGCATAGCTCCACTCGCCGGCAAGGTTCACCAGCATCGCGGACAGTTGGGAGTTGGCCTGACGTGTCTCAATGCTCTGGGTGATGGCTTGATAAACGGGCCAGATACTGCTGTTGTCCACATACAACGTTCGGTGACCAAGCGCTGTGAAGGCATCCGCGAGATACTTTGCTATCGGCAGCGACCCACCGTACATCGGCCCCACGACAGCAATCCCCAGGCGTTCGCCCTCAATGCCTGCCCGCGCTACAAGCCGTTCAATTTCGGAGACAAAAGCGCTTCGAACACGCGCAGTGGGCGGGTGGAGCAGAACCTGTGGATGTTTCTTGAGAAACGCCAAGAGTTCCGAATCTCGCGACAATGCGTCAGCGCAGCCGACGGCTAGAAGGAACTCCGTGTTTTTTAACGACCCCTGCAACGCAAGCTTGGCGACCGCCGGTTCACATTCGACGGCGCACACGTCGAAGCCCCGCTCCAGCAAGACTTGTACGTGATAACCAAGTCCGAGGCCCACAACGAGCACGGGCTCGGTCTGCGCCAACTCAAGGGAGTCGATGAGCGCTTCTGCCTCTTCGCGGGGGCGATACTTGCTGTGGAGGTAAACGCCATCGATGGTGATCGAAGGGTTCGCGCCAGGTCCTTGAACAAGCGCAATCGAGGAAGGAACCTCTACGCTAGAGAGTGATTCAATCCATGCAGACGCGGGTTTCATACCTCGCGTCTATCCAATGCCGCCAGCAGTGCAAGGGCCGGCTCATAGTCTGGAGCAAGCATAAGCAATGTGTCCAGGGCATCGCGCGCCGCGTCCTTCTTTCCCAGATCGCACAGCAGTTCCGCATACGCGTATCCGACTTCCTTTGTTCCTGGGAAGAAATCCACGAACCGCTTCACAATGGGCTCGGCATCGGACAAACGGTTCGACGCGCGCGCGGCAGCAATGAGATGCATCGTGAGGGGGGCGTTTTGAAAGTCGACGTCCAATGCGCGGACCAGATGGGCAAATGCTTCGGCGTATTTCCCCAGGCTGGTGTAGGCGAGACCTAAGCCCCCGAGGTAGCGGCTATTATCCGGATCGGATTCAAGGACGAGCTCTAGATGTGTGACCGCTTCTTCAGGGCGGTTTAGCGCGACCAACAAGATACCCAGATCGCCGTGCAAGCTTGTAGCGGCCCTGGGTAAGGAGAGTGCATCCCTAAGAAGCCTCTCGGCCAAATCGGCTTTACCCATTTTGGCCGCAGCGATCGCCATCACGCGCTGTCGTTCGACATTGGACGTGTCGGTTACGCTTTCGGCCAGGTAAAGAGCAAACGAAGGATCGCCAACTTCGATGGCGCGCCTGGCAAGCGCGAGTCTATCGAACCCCTTTTTCCCTGCCACGACGAGGAACTGATACGTCAGGTAATCACGGTACTCTTCGTCGGTCAATGGGCCAATGGTTGCTTTACCAAGTCTCAGGCATCCGTTCGCATCTCGTGGAAGGTGATCCGCCGACCACATAGACAGCGGTTCCATGCGGACTATTTCCAGGCCCGCGTCGCGAATCAGTTCACGAACGTCTTCCGCGCAAAAGAAGCGCAAATGGGTGCGGTCCATGATACCGGCATCTTCATAATGCCATCGTCCATTCGATAGCATCTCGAATGTCATCCAGAACTGGATATTGGGAATGCTGATGACTACCAGACCTTCCGGCTCCAACATGCGCGCGAGTTTTCGTAACGCTTGCGCGGGTTCTACGAGGTGCTCCAGGACGTCACCGCAGACAATGCAGTCGAAGGTCCCTTCCTCGAAAGGAAGGGCCATGTGTTCGATATTTCCAAGAACCGCGTCGTCGAGCGCCTGCTTGGCGAGACTCCACGCGCGCTCCACAACCTCAATACCCGCGACATAGCGAACGCCGCGGCGCTTTAGTGACAGTCCGAATTCTCCACCCCCGCAGCCGACATCGAGTAGACGCTGCACATGCTTGGGCACTTGGCGCGCCAGTTCGGGTCGCGGTGAACGGTAGTATCCGCCTCGATTGAACCGTGATTCGCCCTGGTAGCCGCCCAAGAGTCCAAGAGACTCGAGAACCATCGCCAGCATGAGACGAATGCGGACATCGTACGTGTGCTCGGACAAAACAAACGCTTTGCCCGCATGTGCGATACGCATGCGTGTCTCATCGTCAGCAAGGAATCGCTCGATAGTGGGAATGAGATCCTCGTCATGCCGATAGATAACCAGATGCTCTCCATCGTTGAAGAGTTCTTCAAGGCCGTCGGCCTCGTCGGTGATCAATAAGGCGCCCGAGGCCATTCCTTCGTATACGCGCATGTTGGTGTCGCGCGCCGCCGCGATGTTGATGACGATTTTCGATTGGGCGTAGATACGCGCCATCTCCTCAGGCCAGAAGCGGCCTACCACGTGATTCGGGAAATGCGCGCAAACCGCGTCTATGAGCTTGCGACGTCGATCGTTCTTGTCCTCCGGGATTCCGCCGACGAATGCTACATCGTAAACGCGTTCTTGAGGCTCGATATGGTGCAACTCGGGTGAACACCCCAGCGGAAGCCACGCGACATTTTTGACGCCGGCGTCCACGAAGTGCTGCATGTAAGTCGGTTGGGCAAGAAACGTGTAATCGAAGTGCTTCGCGATCTCGATCCGGTGACTTAACATGCAATGCGTATCAATGATGTAACAAACACGCGGAACCCCCAGTGCGTGCGAGTCTGTGGGCATGCCCGCAAGGCCAGAGTCGATCCACAGAAGCAGGTGCGGCTTCTTGTCTTCGCCCAGGCGCCGCATGAGTTCGCTGTAAGGTTCGTCCGGTCCGTGCAGGACGTCAGGTCTTGATTCGAACGGCGGTGTTCCGGTGAATCCCCAACCTTTGAGAGTCGAGAGCGGTACAGTGACCCCGGCAACCGTTACGTTTTGCGTCTTCCGAAGCGCAGTCTCGAAGTATCTTCCGGTCGTGATTGGTGATACGTAGTACTCGAGCAGAACGTTGAGTCGCGGAAGTGATGAGTCTTGTGCGGAAGCCATGGATTCCGCGATTCGCTTGGCAGCAACAGCAGCCCGGCCGCGCGGCCCGGATTCCGCTGCCTTTTCAATGACTTCCTGCCATTGTTGCACGAATCGCTGCAACGGATACGCGCGCGAAACGGTTTCGCGTCCTTGAGCGCCAATCTCTCGCGCATAAATCACATCTTCTAGCAATCGCGATAGACGTTCGCGAAGTCCCTGAACGTCAGTTGCCACCAAGCCGTCCCGACCATCCGTCAGCGGCGAAGATGGATTTGCCAGCGAGACCACCGGCATGCCGCAAGCCATGGCCTCCAACATCGATAAGTTGTAGCCGTCTTCAAAGGGATGGCAGGTGACATGTAGAAGGCAGCGCAGGTCCCTGAAGTATCCAAGGAGTTCTTCGAAGGACTGGGAAGGTCGTGCTCCCGGAATCTGCGGGTCCTCTCCGACAACGCGATGGGGAAGACCCAGGCAAACCGCTTCCTGAAAATCCACGTCGAACATCAGGTTTCGGGCGCGCATGGCATTGCCAACCCGAAGTATTTCCCTCCGTTCTCCCATGTAGCCGCCATAGTCGTTAACATCGATTCCGGGGAGTATGACTGTGCCTTCGAGTCCGTAGCTCTGGCGCTTCGCCTCGGAAATGAACACGAATGAGAATTGTTCCTGAAGCTTGGCGAGGATCTTCTCGTAGGCGTTCTTGCCCTCTTCCTTATCCCCGGTTACGGTTGTCTCAAGGAAGTTTCTGCGGTTGTGACAGACCAGTATGGCCGAGGCCGGGCAACCAAATAGGTCATTCGCGTTGAGCTCATTGTGGGCAATTACGACGTCGTACTTGCCTGCCTGCAATTCCCTTCGCCATACCTTTTCTTCGACCAATGTTAGATTCGGGGGGAGTGGGCGAAACCGGGTCTGCCATTCTCGCGCGAAGGGCGGCTTTTCAAACTGACCCACATCGAATGCGAAACCCGTTTGTGCAAGCAGACACAGATAAGGTTCATGGAAATTAAACGTCAGGATGCGGGGCGAGGCCATGCCTAGTCCGGATTTCTCACGAACACACATGAGACTATCTCGTGACCAGTGCGTTCGTGCGGCTTGCAGTGAAAATGGGGATAGTTCTCCACATACAGTGTGTGTTCGCGAGAAATCCTCATGGCATAACCTCAACGCCTTGCGCTTGAGCAATTTGCATCGGCGTTAAGTTGCGCCGGTGCAAATTGCGGGCTAGCTGGCCCGCTCCTGCGCCTGCGCCTTGAGCATCGAGACTATCTCCGCTTCGGACTCGGCGCGGGGCGCCAGTTCGTATTCGAGAAGATCGCCAAGAAGCACCAAATCCTGAGACTCCATCGCGCGCACCGCGTCATCCAATGTTCTGTTCAGGTGCTCGTGAAGCATTTTGACGGAAGTATCGCCAACCTTCATCGAATCCAAATCCAATCCAAGCGCATGCGCGACGGTATTCTCGCGCTCCTTCACATGTGACCACAGCTCGGCAAGCACCTGAAAGTGTTGAAAACCTTGCGTCGGGTCTGCGCCTTGGAATACATGCGCAAGTTCGTGACAGGCTTGAGGCAGATTCGGGAGGCTTTGTTCAAGCTCGTCGAGCGCTTGTCCCACCAGAATCGCGACACGTTCCGTAGATACTGAAATCGTCCCAACTTGATCGGGAGTCTTGTTTTCCAGAACTTCGGCCAAGCGATCGGCGGTGAGATTCTGTCCGTCGATGTTGATTCCCACGATTGCGCGGCCTTCGCTTTGAAGCGTGGCACTAACTTCTCCCAGGGCGGCAATTACTTCGGATGGGGCGGTTTCAAAGGTGTGAGTGCGGTTCCCGTCGATAATGACATCCATGTCTTCATCTCCCCTTAACGCGGTATCAGATTGGTGATCGCTTCCACTTGGGTGACCCGGGCTGCCTGCGAGTTTTCCGCCTGAATAGCGTCGTAGACTTCTTGGCGATGCACGGCTACCGAGCGTGGAGCCACGATTCCAATCTTCACTTGATTTTCGCGGACATCGAGAACCTTCACGACAATGTCGTCCCCAATCATGATGTTCTCATTCTCTTTACGCGTCAGAACGAGCATTCGCCACCTCTCCCGCCTCCGTGCCGGAGCGCTTTGCCTGCGCGAGGAAGTACTGAACCGGATAGTTGGATCGATCCAAGATCGTCTGTTTTCCAAGGCGATGCTTGGGATTGATTAGAATTGGAGCCTTCAGGTTCGTCCGGACCTTCGAAGGATCCTGCGGAACTACGATCAGCGTGTACACATCCAATTCTTCCGGTGAAGACACTGCCAACTCAGTCATCTCATCCGGCCGGATCCCCGCATGATAGTCGGCAACTATCGTCTTAGGGTCAAGCAGTATAAAGGCCAAATCGCCCGAGTCCGTTGACTGAAGCCACGTCAAATGTTCACTTGGCCCCGGCAAGGTGATGTAACGGCGAAACTCTTGAAACCCCAGAATCGGCTGAGTGAAAGTCACTATGGTGGCTGGGTCTACTTGAAGTGTCCCGAAGCGTGTAGTCTTTAGTTCCATGCTCGACAGTTCTCAACCCTGCCTAAGTCTTAGCGCTGCTTAAGTATGCCCGAATCCGTCCCCCGGCGCAAGCGTTAGTTGGCACGCCCCTTAGTGACGGTCGCTGCTCCCCGAAGTCGCTGGTTTTCAGTGGACATGGACGCAAATTGATGACCGATGCGCGCAGACCGGACCGCAGGCAGCCGGTAGGGAAGACGCTTGCAGCAAGCCCTGTCGCGGAGAAGCAGGATAGGTCGACGTTGTCGCAAGATCGGTCCAGGCTCCCCCCTGATACGTAGTCTATCGCCTGATGGAGGATAATGATACACTTGTCATGTTCTGAGGAGGAGCAAAACCAGTGGGATTCGTCTATGCCCGTTAGCGCAATGATCCAAATTTCGCATTGTATGACTTGCATCTACTCCTTGCACCCCAAGTCAGTTCTTGATGTCGGGTGCGGGTTTGGAATGTGGGGATTCCTTTGCCGTGAATATCTGGACGTTATGGAGACTCGTGTCCAACCTTCGACGTGGAAAACCCGGATAGACGGTATAGAACTCTTTGAACCCTATATTCAGACTCACCAACGCGCACTGTATTCGAACATCATCATCGGCGACATTCGTGAGATTGCACCGACTCTGGACCAATACGAGCTGATTATCGCCGGCGATGTTATTGAGCACCTGCACAAAGATGAGGGCGAGCGGGTCCTTGAACAATTGTACGAGAAGGCGACTCGTGCTTTGCTGGTGAATATTCCGCTTGGTGAAGGCTGGGATCATCCGGAGTGTCACGGGAATCCCGGGGAATTGCACCGAAGCGTTTGGTATCCGGAAGACTTCCACCCGTATCCAAACATTTTTCAGCCCTATGAACTCCCGGTCGGAGCGTACGGGAGTTTCTTCTGTCCCAAAGACGTTGCACCTGATGTGCGCGCGAAAGGCTTCCTGCTCGCCGCCGACCGCCAGAAAATGGAGGGCAATATCGAGCGGGCTCTTCACTATGCGGATCGTGCCTTTGAAATTAACCCCGCGGATCGCGAAGTCTGTTCGTTTCTTGCGGATGTCTACATTGGGCAGAAGCAATTCGACAAAGCCGTCGCCGTATTGGCAAATGCGATCAGCAGCGATTCCGAGTTCCACTTTGCATACATTGCCCTGGCGAAGATCTTGGTCGCACTTGGTAGACGCGACGAATCCCGAACCTATCTTCATCGCTTGATGCGCTGCAACGATGTTCCCGATTCGTTACGCGCAGATGCAGAGAACCTACTGGGTTAACGCGCATTTTTTGCCGGGGTCGTGCCTCGTGAAAAAGTAGTCCGGGTTAATCAGAGGCTGCTGCCAGAGTCACGAGAATGCATGCAGAAACGACACCGGAATCCCCGAGAACCAAACCAGAAGCCCCAGACTCCATGCCGCCAGCCGCATCGGCTTGTTGAATCGTCCGAATGGAAGCCGTAAGAATTGCGCCACTGTGCCCATTGCGAGAGCCCCACCGCATACCGGCAGAATCTGGAGCGAGAATTCCAAGCAACACGACTGGCCTCCGCGCGCTATTGCGCCCGCGAACGGCCCAGTGATGGCAGCGCATGTGACGGTCCATAATCGTTTGGGAGGCTCTGAAGCATCCAGACCGCCTTTCGCGCCCACATAACTCAGCACGGTGAAGACCAGGAACTGCACTTCAAAAATGTAGACTTGCCACCGCCCAAAGTGGTTCTCGAACAACCGCATTTCTCGCTTCCCCCAAATGTAACCAAAGCTCCCGGCTGCCTGTCCCGTTGAGCTACAATATCCGTCGAGTTGGGCGGCTTCAACGGCACACGATACAGGGGGTGAGGGAATGAAGATACTTACTATCAAATGGGTGGTGCTTCTTGCCATTCTGGCAAGCGCGTCGTTCGAGTCGTGGGCTCAGATTGAAGCTGTCAACTTGCGCTGCGAGTATTTGCGGTCCCCTATCGGACTCGATGTGGCGAGTCCTCGGCTGAGCTGGGAGCTTCAGTCTTCAACAAGGGCGCAGCGCCAGTCGGCCTACCAAGTTCTTGTGGCCACGTCTGCGGGTATCCTGGATCAGGGAAAGGGTGACCTGTGGGATTCCGGCAAGGTTGAATCACCAGAGCAAAGCCAAATCGTCTATGGAGGCACTCCACTTGTTTCGCACCAGGTTTGCTTTTGGAGAGTGCGTGTGTGGAACCAAGATGGAGTAGAGAGCGGATGGAGCAAGCCTGCACAGTGGGCCATGGGGGTACTGCGTCCGGAAGAATGGACCGGAAAGTGGATTACGAGCCAACTTGACGGATCGGGTCCATTGCCCCTGTTTCGGAAGGAGTTCGCAGTCGAAGGGCGAATCAGGCGGGCCGTGGTGTACCTCTGCGGCCTTGGCTTCCATGAACTTTACTTGAATGGCAATAGAGTCGGAGATTCCGTATTTGCGCCAGACTGGACGAACTACAAGAAGACGTGTGTATATAGCAGCTATGAAGTCACTACGCTGCTGCAGAAGGGCGCAAACGCCGTCGGCGTGATGCTCGGAAACGGCATGTACAACGTCAAAGGCGGCCGTTACGTGAAATTCAAGGGGTCCTTTGGACCGCCCTCGCTCACGGCCATCCTGCACCTCGAGTACGAGGACGGTACGACGCATGACGTCGTCACCGACTCATCGTGGAAGACAAGCCCCGGCCCGGTGGTCTTCTCATGCATTTACGGCGGGGAGGATTACGATGCTCGCGAAGTGAAGCCCGGTTGGACCATGCCTCAATATGGTGATTCTAGCTGGGTGCCTGCGGTTGAAAGCCAAGGTCCCGGCGGACGCCTTACAAGCGAAGGCAGTTTGCCGATCAAGGTTATGCGCGTACGCGACGCCGTGGGGGTAACGCAGCCGAAGCCGGGCATATTCGTGTACGACCTCGGGCAGAACACCTCTGGGCGACCGATTCTTCGCGTGAAAGGTCCGAGGGGATCGACGGTAAAGTTGATTCCTGGAGAGCTGTTGGATGGAGATGGCCTCGTTACCCAACGTAGTTCCGGTGGGCCTGTGTGGTTTAGTTACACGTTGGCAGGAAAGGGAATCGAAGAATGGAGGCCCCAATTCTCCTACTATGGATTCCGCTACGTTCAGGTCGAGGGAGCGACTCCGGAAAAGATGGCCGAACGGCGCTCCAAGGGGCCGATTGTCCTTGATCTGAAAGGCGACTTTACCTATGCCGCCGCGGAGATTGCCGGCGAATTCTCGTGCTCGAACGAGACGGTCAACCGTATCCACGAACTGATACTCACCGCCATTCGGAGCAATTTCCAGAGTGTCTTGACGGATTGTCCGCACCGCGAGAAGCTTGGATGGCTTGAGGTTTCTCATCTGCTCGCGGGCGCGATTATGTACAACTACGATGTGCCGCGGTTCTACGCAAAGGTCTCGCGCGACATGCGCGATTCCCAGCGCGAGAACGGCCTCGTACCCGACATCGCGCCGGAATACACCGTCTTCAACGGTGGCTTTGTCGATTCACCCGAATGGGGTAGTGCCAGCATTCTTAACCCTTGGTATACCTACCTGACCTACGGCGACCGCCGTGTTTTGGAGGTCAATTACGTAACCATGCAGCGGTACGTCGACTACCTCGCAACGACTGCGCAGGATAACATCGTATCTCACGGGCTGGGCGACTGGTACGACATCGGACCCAAGAGCCCGGGGGAATCGCAATTGACTTCCAAGGGGTTGACGGCGACGGCCGTCTATTACCAAGACCTGAGCGTAATGGCGAAAGTCGCCACGGTACTAGGGAAGCCCGATGACGCCAAGCGGTTTGCCGAGCGTGCCGTGCTCGTGCGCGACGCGTTTAACCGGCAGTTTCACAAAGCCAATCCCGGAGACTACGACCAGGGAAGCCAAACCGCCAGCGCGATGCCGTTCGTCGTGGGGTTGGTCCCGGAAGCGGACCGTGCTGCGGTGCTTGAGGGACTGGTCGACCGGATTAAGAGTGGGGGGTACCACGTAACCGCTGGAGACGTGGGATTCTCCTATCTCGTGCGCACACTGACCGACAACGGCGCTGGTGACACCCTGTACAAGATGGTCGTGCAAGATGAGGGCCCCGGCTATGTCGACCAGCTCAACAAGAATGCCACCTCGCTGACAGAAGCGTGGGACGCCAACCCTGCTTCGTCCAACAATCATTGCATGCTTGGACATGCGGAGGAATGGTTCTATCGCGGCTTGGGCGGTATCCGCTCTGACGAGTTGTCACCAGGCTACCGCCATTTCGTCCTGAGTCCGGACGTTCCGGATGGCTTAGACTGGGTCAGGGTTAAGCACGCGACGATAAGGGGTCCCATCGTAAGCGAATGGAGGGCAAAAGACCACACGTTCACATGGACAATTGAGATTCCGCCGAACACCACAGCCACCGTTTGCGTGCCGTCCAAGTCATCCGAATCCGTGCTTGAGAGCCAAGTGCCGGCCAAATCAGCACATGGGGTGGATTTCCTGGGCCATGAGAACGGTAGGTCCACTTACCTTGTTCATTCAGGATCGTACCAATTCGAGGCCCAACTCACCGACTAGTCATGCGGTGTGCGAATTCGCTGTTTTTCATGATTATGTCAAGGGACTAGCATGTCGCGCAGGAAAATACCAGCGCTTGCTTGAAGCAGATTCGGGATAATGTAGATTCGCATAAGTAAAATTTCGAATATACGGAGCATTGTTTAACCATAAAAAATGGTATTTCTTGTTATGCGCGTTTGACAGGCTGCCGACCGCATGTTAATATTTATGGACTTGGCTTTTGCTGTGTAGGCGGTGTATTTCTGCTGGTTCGTTGGAGCTGTATTGTGATCAGGCACACGAGTATGCACAAGACTGGTAGCGTACTGTGTGCCGTGATTCATGATCATTTCTCCCCTCCGCTGCGGTGCCCACTAGCCTTTATCGCACAGAAGTTTAGTGAGTCTTTCTGGAACGGCATGTGTGAAGGTTGCGCATAAGCACCAATCAGTAGGAGTCTCCTTGGTTGCGCAGTACTCGGGGCTTGGAACGAGGCAAGGACGATGAGTCTCTCCTGGAGGAACTCGGGGGTCTTCTAGCAGGAGAGTCTCTGGCTGGGGAGGCCAGAAGTACCTCTAAGACTACCACCCTTGTCAAAGAGGCCGCGGACCGCATTCGCGAACTTGAACGCCAGAATAGGGAATTGGCGCAAGCGCTTGATTCCGCCAACGAGAAGTATCGGCGTCTTAAAGCAAACATACCCGGTTTGGTTTACGTTTTCGAACTGCGACCTGACGGAAGAACATCCTTTCCTTATGTGAGCAAGAATTGTAAGGAGATGTTTGGAATCCGTGCGGAAGAGGTCATGAGAGATGGCAATCTGCTCATGACACTGCTGCTACCGGAAGACCTCAGCCGGCTAAACGAAGCCATTCAGGAATCCGCAACAACGCTCCGTCCTTTTCGATTTGAAGGGAGATTCACTCGAGAGGGCGAGATCCGATGGTGCGAATGCATTTCTCGTCCCGAGAGACAATCAGACGGCAACATACTCTGGGACGGCATCGTCCTGGATATTACGGAACGTAAACGGGCCGAGGAAGCACTCCGAGCAAGTGAGGCGAAGTACCGTCAGTTGCACACCTCCATGATGGATGCCTTTGCCCGCGCGGATGTCAACGGCATGATCGTGGAAGCCAACCAAGCCTTCTGCGACCTTGTGGGGTATACCGAAGACGAGCTTCGTCAGATGTCATACCTGGATATAACCCCCGAGCGGTGGAAGGAATCAGACTTTAAGATTAAAGCGGAGCAGACCTGGGTCCGTGGATACTCTGAAGTCTATGAGAAGGAGTACCTGCGGAAGGATGGCACGCTTGTTCCAGTCGAACTGCGTGTGCTGTTGGTACGCGACACAAACGGGCTGCCTACAGGTATGTGGGCCATTGTCCGCGACATTTCGGACAGGAAGAAAGCTGAGCACCGACTCCTTCTAACGCAGGCCTGCTTTGACAATGCCGCCATCGGTATTCATCGAGTTGGCAAGGACCTGCGTATTCAAGAAGTCAACGAGTACTTCTGTACGTGCTTGGGGTATACACGCGAAGAGGTTCTGCGGTTAAAGATCTCCGATATCGACCAAAGTGTGAATGACGAATGGTTGTTGAGACAAGGTGAGGCGTTGCGCGAATCCGGTGTTCACACCTTCGAATCGGTTCATCGGCGTAAGGACGGGTCTACATTCCCTGTGCAAGTTACCGTGAGCCGAATCGTTCACGAGGGCCAACGGTTTGTCTATGCGTTTTCGCTTGATATCTCCGAACGCAAGCGAGCTGAAGAATCCCTACTGCAAAGTGAAGCAAAATATCGTCAACTGCATGAGACCATGTTCGATGCGTATGCGCGCGGCGACATGGCTGGGAATCTAATCGACGCCAACGAGGCCTTCTGTGAGCTGGTCGGCTACTCGCTCGACGAGTTGAAGACACTCACGTATGTTGACTTGACCCTTGAACATTGGCGACCGTACGAAGCCGAGATTCTGGCCTCCCAGCTCCTTGTACGCGACCATACAGACGTGTATGAGAAGGAGTATGTGCGTAAGGATGGCTCTGTGGTCCCGGTGGAACTCCGGGTATTCCTAATGCGAGACGCGCATGGGGACCCCGCGAGTATGTGGGCGATTGTGCGGGACATTACTGAGCGAAAGCGGGTGGAAAAGGCGCTTCGCCTGACTCAATTCTGTTTCGAGAAGGCTGCCATTGGCATATGCCGTGTGGAACGTGATCGGCGCTTCATCGAAGTGAACGAAGAATTCTGCCGCATGCTCGGCTACTCGCGCGACGAACTTCTCTCCATGAGCATTTCAGACGTTTGCGAGGAAGTGACTGCGGAATGGATGACAACGCATCGAAACGCGCTGAGCCATACCGGTGTGAGACGCTTTGAGGTGATGTTCACCCGAAAAGACGGAACTCGCTTCCCCGTGGCGGTAACAACCTGCCGAATCGTATACGAAGGCAAAGAGTATGTCTTCTCGTTCAACGTCGACATAACCGATAGGAAACGCTCTGAGCGTGACCTCACTCTCAGACGAGACTGCCTGGATATTAGTCCTAACGGCTTTGCAATTCTCGATAAGGACGTGCGCTTTGTCTATGCGAACAAGGCGTATCTGAGAATGTGGGGTCACGATTCGCAGGAAGCGATTCTGGGGACTCTTCCAGATTCCCATTGCGAGGATCCGAGCTTTCCGCTTCAGGTTGTCGAAGCTCTGCATGCGCATGGCGAATGCTCTATGGAGTATGTTGCTAAGCGGCGCGACGGGACAACGTTCCACGCTTCTTTGGCGGCCCGGCTTTCTGTGGACGGGGAAGGAGAGACGGTCTATGTAGTCAGTGTAATCGACATCTCAGAGCGCAAGCGTTCGGAAGATGCCCTCAAACTCAGTGAGGAACGTTTGCGCTTGGCCCTTACGGCGGCGAAACTCGCAGTCTACGATCTCAACTTAAAGACGGGCTCGGGCTTGACTAGCCCGGAATTCGGAGAATCGCTCGGCTATTCTCCAGACGAGTTTGAGATAGACATCAACACTTGGGCCACTTGGCTGCACCCCGACGATGCAGACCATGCGCTGGAAATATACACCGCGTGCCAGAGAGGAGAGCTTCCGGAATACGACCTCGAGTACAGGCTCCGTACGAAGACAGGCGATTGGAAATGGTTCCGGTCGCAAGGAAGAGTCATCGCATGGGACGTTGACGGTATGCCATTGCGGTGTATTGGCACGCACGCGGATATTACTGCGCTTAAGGCCGCGGAAGAAGAGCACGCCAGACTTGAGCTTCAACTGAATCATGCGCGAAAGATGGAGTCGATAGGGCGTCTCGCAGGCGGCGTTGCGCATGACTTCAACAACATGCTCACGGTAATTCTCGGCTACTCGGAATTGATTAAAGATGAACTGGACCCGGGCAGCCACCTGTTGTCGTACATGATGGAGGTGGAGAAAGCTGCCGTGCGCTCGCGCGACGTGACCAGCCAACTCCTCGCATTCTCTCGCAAGCAATTCATTGTGCCAACATCGATCGACTTAAACGCATCCATTGTTTTGGCAGAGAAATCGCTCTTGCGCCTTATTGGCGAAGATGTGGCACTACAACTGCACTTGGCCGACAGTCTGTGGAAGATAAAGTTCGACGCGTCTCAAATCGATCAGATTCTGGTGAATCTCTCCGTGAACGCGCGCGACGCGATGCCGAACGGAGGCACTCTGATGATCGAGACGGCAAACATACACTGCGATGAGGAGTACTGCCGAAAGCATATGGATGTCACGCCTGGAAAGTACGTCTTGATGCAGGTGAGCGATGATGGGTCGGGTATGGATGACGACACGATGTCCCACTTGTTTGAACCGTTCTTCACGACCAAAGAAGTGGGAAAAGGGACCGGATTGGGTCTTGCCACCATATACGGAATTCTCAAACAGAACGGCGGTTTTGTAAACGTTTACAGCGAAGTTGGACGCGGCACCACGTTCAAGATTCATTTCCCCAGTCTCGCAGGCGAGTTCGATGATTCCAGCTTAATTGAGGAACCTCCGTCTCCGACTGGGACTGCATCCGTCCTGCTGGTGGAAGACGACTCCATGGTTCGTGGAATGACAGAATCCATGCTAAAGTCGCTTGGCTATACGGTCGTGAGTTGCACCACCCCGGAGGAGGCAAAGGCTTGGTGCGAAGTTCCTGGTAATAGAGTTGACCTGCTCATAACCGACGTTGTGATGCCTGGCATGAATGGAAGGCAATTGCGAGACGAAATCGTGCCAATCTGTCCGGACATCAAGGTCCTCTATATGTCAGGTTATACGGCCAATATCGTCCTTCATCATGGTGTAATCGACAGCGACGTGAACTTCCTTCAGAAGCCTTTTAGTAAATCAAATCTTGCAAACAAGGTTTACGATGCCCTTCTGAGAGACTGACCTGGGTGCTTGTGACCGAGGATTGCCAAGTCCTACCCCAATTGGTGCTATTCTTGGCATAATGACGCGTAGTCCGCAGTTTGCACCGGCGCGCTTGAGCGCCGACGCAAATTGCTCACGTGTAAGACGCTGAGGTTATGCCATGAGGATCTCTCGCGAACACACTTTGTTCTCGGATAACCGCTATGTTCTTCGCCGCAAGTTTCGCAAACACCCTGGTTGCGAAAGAGGTTCAATTGTGTTCGTGAGAGATCGGGGCTGGGTCACTTGACACGCTGGAGGAGCGCAACAATGCAGACTACCCGCAGGCAATTCATTGGACGATCTTCGGCCGTTTTGGGCGCCTTAGTGTTTACCAAGCGCGCGCTGGCAGAGGAGAAGGGGCTGGAGATTCGGCTCAGCGCATGCGATTGGTCGTTGGGAGTCAATGGTCCTGAGAGTATCGCGTACGGCAAGTCTATCGGACTCGATGGAGTAGAGGTCTCTTCCGGCGGTCCGGGAGACACCTTGCCGATCGCGGATGCCAATCTCAGAGCCGAGTACAAGAAGGCGTGCGAGGCCGCCGGTATTGTGGTGTCGTCCACGGCGATGGGCTTTCTCAACGACAATCCGTTTGTCTCGGAAGAGAAAGCGCCCCAGTGGCTCGAACAGACTATTTCGGGCACGCAGGACTTGGGCGCGCGCGTGATCCTCCTTGCCTTTTTTGGAAAGGGCGACCTCTTGAAGGAGAACAAGCTCAAGACCGCAGACGTGGATATCCTGGTCGAGCGCGTTAAAGCCGCGGCTCCCCTTGCCGAAAAGTCTGGGGTAATCCTGGGGCTTGAGAATTACCTCTCCGCCAAGGACAACCTCGCGATTCTGGACCGTATACAGAGTAATGCCGTTAAGGTCTATTACGATGTTGGCAACTCCACGCACAAGAAATACGACGTGCCTGCCGAAATCCGGATGCTTGGAGATCGAATCTGCCAGTTCCATTTCAAGGACGGCGCCAGCTATCTGGGCGAGGGCAAGGTCGATATGAAAGCCGTTGGCCAGGCCATGCGCGATATTCGCTACAGCGGTTGGGTCGTGCTCGAGACGAGTTGCCCGTCGACCGATCGTGTGGCTGATTTCAAAAAGAATGCGGAGTTTGCGCGGAAGTTGCTGGGCGCATCCGCATAGATTCCCTTATAATGTTCAGACGCCTCACGGTAGCAGTATGCACCGTGATGCGTCTGGTGTTTTGGCTCTATTTCTTTACGAGCGATTCTACAAACGCGCGCGCCTTCTTTGCCTCTTCCAAGAGTTGAGGCAATTCGCCTGGCGTCAGGCATTCAACGATGAGTGGCCCCGACGTGAATCCCCCTTGAATCAGGCGCGCCATGACTTTCGGAAAATCCACGCGCCCAGTTCCCGGAGTGAGCAGAACTTCTTTCGGGTCCTTGAAGTCCTTGATACTCATCCCCACGACAAGACCGTCCACAGTTGCGGCGTCATCCACCGGATCGAGTTTGCCGTCAGAGTAGTAGTAGATGTTGCCGGGGTCGTACCACAAGCGAAATTGCGACTTGTTTACGCCTTCTATGAGCGCGCGGCACTGCGGCCCTGTAGAATTCGTGCCACCGTGCGGCTTAACGCTGATGCCAATACCCTTTTCGGCCGCGTACGAGCAGCTCTCAGCTATGGCCTTGTAGTAAGGGACCGACTCCTTTTCGTCGCCAACTCCTCCCATCATCAGGTTTGCTACCCCTGCCGCGACACAATGGTCGATTAGCTTGCGCATACCCGCAATACCGGCCTCGACGGACTCATGAGAAGGTATTCCTCCACCGTAAACGGAGGGAACCTTCAGATTGCGTTTTTTGCACTCTTCCCCGATCGCATTGGCTTCGTCAGGGGTTGTCTCTACGGAGAGGACCAATCCGTTTGCCGATTTCGTGGTCATCAGGCCCACGTATGCAAAGCCGGCTTCGGCGATCGCGTCGAGGGCTACTCGATAGTCATGCTTGTCCCAAGGTCGCGTGTAGCAGCCGATTTGCCAACCGCCTGCCTGACTCTGCGCCGACGAGCGTGAAGTGCCAACGATTGCCAGGGCACTTCCCGCTGCGGCGCGGGATAGAAACTCCCTGCGTGATATGCCGGATGTTTCAGCCATATCCGTTAACCTTTTCGTATAACGCGATTCTTGTGGTCGTAAATCATGCGATGGCCCGTGTCATACGCTTTCATGGCCATGATTGCGGCCACGGAATGCTGATAGCCCGCATCGATAGACGCGTTTGGCGTTTGCCGCGAACGGATACACTGTAACCAATCCAGCATGTGGTCCGGTTTCTCGATATGCTCGATGGGGGTCGCTTCCTTCACGGCTGCCTTGTCGGGGCCGAGTCCCTCGCTGGCGACCATGGGCTTGTCCCAATTCTGAAGATCGAAGTGCGCGCGATCGCCGAAAATCTTGAAGGTGTTTCCCGCGCCGCTTCCGAAATTCGTCGAGTAGTGTACCGTGAAGTCCGGGTAGTTCCAGGTCGCTTGGACATGGTCAGGGCATGTGAACTTGTAGTCGTCCTTCCATACGTAGGTATTCCCAAGACACACGGCGCTAATCGGATACTCAGCCCCGGTGATGTAGTGGACAAGATCGAGATAGTGAGCCCCGAAGCTTGGGACGGTGCCGTCGGATGTCTCACGATAACCATACCAACCCGTGAAGAAGTTGGCGTCAAACGGACGTTTCGGCAGGTGCATCAGGAATTCGTTCCAGTCCACATCCTCCTTGCGTGCCGGTTTGAGATACGAATACCAGTACGGCCTCCAGCCGTTGCGGCACTGTTCTACACGAGACAACTTGCCCAAGATACCCGTCTTGAACAACTCTTTTGCGCCGGTCATGCTCGCCATGCTTCGCAACTGCGTGCCAACCTGACAAACTACGTTGTTCTTCTTGACCGCATCCACGGCCTTCTTCAGTTCATCGAAATCCTTGCCAAGGGGCTTCTCGCAGTACACATCTTTCTTGGCGTCGGCCGCTGCTTTAAGATGCGTGGTGTGTTGATGCTCGACCGAGGCGATAGTCACCGCATCGATGTTGTCCAGTTCGAGGAGTTCGCGATACGACACGCACTTGCGGGCGTCGACGTTGTACCACTCCTTGCACTTGGCCGCGGCCATGTCGCGACGTACACTCCACGGATCGCAGACGGCGTTAATCTCAACGTTTTGTGCCTTTGCGTGCGTGTTGATCCCATTCATGTGAGCGTCAATGCCGCGGCTGCCGCATCCAATGATGCCAATCGAGATGCGATCGTTCGCACCAATCACGCGCGCATAACTGCTTGCAGACATGGAGACTGCCGCCGCGCCAACTGCTGCTGTTTTGAGAAACTCTCGTCGAGTCGGTGACTCTGCCATGGGTCTAGCCCCCCTCTTTTCGCTTGCTGACAATAGACCGTATCTTGTCGCGCCAAATCGACGCAAAGAACCATCCTACTCCGTTTGGCGTCTCAAATCGAACAGCTTGTGCGGAGCGAGCTTGCTATCCGCATCGACGTGCCGATACCCTGAGGCAATAAGTCGAGAGCGGGCGTAAGGGGGAGACAATTCATGTATCAGTCAGTCAGTCGCGGAGTGTTGCTGGTGTCGCTTTTTTGTCTGCAGTTGCAGCCCGCTTTTGCTGAGTCCCAGAGGACCGTTGTAAAGCCGTCTGACAATGGGAAAGGGCTGGTCAACCCGATGATGGGCTGGACCCTCCATTTCTATTCAGACTTTCTCGCCAACTATGGCTCCAAACTCGCCCCATCCGACACCGTTGATGAATTTCCTGGATTATCGTGCGTATTTTTGCGTCTACCGTGGTCACATATTGAACCTGTCGAGGGGAAGTTCGATTGGTCAGTTGTAGATGCACCCGCACAGCGATGGATAGATAAGGGCCTTCAAGTCGCCTTTCGTTTTACGTCTTCCGAATCGTTCATGCGTTACTCCACGCCCAAGTGGGTCGAGGAGGCAGGCGCAAAAGGGTACAACTTCACCCCCGGCAAACTGGACGAGAGCGGCCCCTACTGGGAGCCAGACTACGCAGACCCGGTCTTCCTGGAAAAGCTCGACCATTTTCTTGCCGCGGCTGCCGCGCGCTACGACGGCAATCCGAATGTCGCGTTTGTGGATGTGGGGTCATTCGGCGTGTGGGGTGAAGGACATACATTTGCCAGCACGGGCATCAAGGTCCCTGCCGAAGTTGTCAAAATGCATATCGATCTGTACGCCAAACATTTCAAACGCACCCTGCTCACGGCGAACGACGATTTTGCGTTTCAGGGTGACGATATCATCCCCTATGCCTTCTCAAAAGGCATGACCTTGCGCGATGACAGTATCCTGGTGCAACCGCCGCCCAATTCCTATTTCCACGCGGACTTGGCGCAGGCAGTCTGGCCGAAGTTGCCCGTGGTGCTGGAGCACGAACACTATGGGTCTTCGGTCAACAAGAAGGCGTGGATTCGCGATATCTTCATGCGCGCGATTGAAGAGTACCATGCTTCTTACATGAGTATTCACTGGTGGCCTCACGAGTTCTTGGCAAGTGAGCGCGAGCTGATCCAGCGCGCAAATCTTCGCCTTGGTTACCGCATCCAATTGCGGGAGGCGTCGTGGCCAGAATCGGTTAGCTTGTCGGAGCGGATTACGCTGTCGTCAGTTTGGGCCAATGCCGGCGTCGCGCCGTGCTATCCCGGCGGATTCGTGGCGTACACGCTAAAAGATGCGAACGGCGGCATTGTTGCGGTCTTTGTGAACGAAGCGTTTGACGTGCGCAATCTCGAAGTCGCCGCGCCGGATCAAGCTCCGGAGCAGCACATCGATTCCGAACATGGGTTTGCCCCCAACATGAGCCCCGGCACCTATGATGTCTATATTTCCGTGGGGTTACGCGACGGCACCCCAACGATCGCACTGCCGCTGAACGATGAAGACGGACATCGCCGTTATTGCCTGGGGAAGATGACGGTCAATCCAAGGACCGAATAATACCTGCTACGACAAGAATCGGTCCCGCTCGGAATCAGTTGGCAAACGGCACGATTCGCGTTTGCCGAACCAGCGGTATCGATTCTTGGCTATCCAATCGTAAATGGCGTCACGAATGAATACAGGAACGCATCTCAGCGCAGATGCCAAGTGCCACGGAAATCCCAGTTCGCGTGCAATACGGATTGCTGCCGAGGACTTCGTGAGCACGCGTTCGCCATCGATGACTACCAGAGACTCTACATAGTCTGTCGGAAGTCCCGCGCGCCTCAGGCGCTCTTGCCCAGCAGGCGATTGCAGAGCTCCGAGTTTAATCGCTCCGTCTCGATCGTGACGGAGAATGAAATCGGCCGTCCGATTGCAGAGCACGCACACTCCGTCGAAGAGGACGACGATCTGCGGTCGATCCTTGTTCATGCAGGCGTTGCTCCATGACTAGGGCAGACACGGACTCCGGTCGCTATTCGTGCGTGGGTAGTCCGTTGCCGCCTGAGAACCAAATCGATTCCTCACCCAAGAGACGCTCGACCTCTTCAATGAGCGACTTTGTCGCGGCCACTCTGCACGCGCTCGTCGCGTGAATCGTAACGTCATCGTGCTCGGGAGTTACGCAATGCAGATACACGTCGCATTTACCCGGACGCGCGCCAAGCACGTTAGCCAGCTTCGTTAACGTGTCATCGTCAAGACCGATGGTCGTCAAACGGATGTGGGTCGCCGTCGTAAGCTTCTCTTCGGCTTCTTCCATCGGCACCACATCGCTGGCGATAAGCCCTGCTTCGTCATTTCTGAAACTGACCCGTGCGGGAATCAGAAGGGGCATATCCGCGACGATCAAACCGGCCTTCGTCTCGTAGAGATCGGGAAAGATGGTGACCTCGCATGGGCCTTCGAGCGTTTCCAGTGTGATGAAGGCCATTTTCTTGCCGCCGCGCGCGGTGACGTGGTTTTTGATGATACTGATCATTCCGCCTACGACGACTTCCGTGCCGTCGCGCAAGTCCTGCAATTGCGCAAGGCTGTGCGAGGAATATCGGTCGAGCGTCTTTGCGTAGCGCGCGAGCGGATGACTTGAAACGTAGAGTCCGAGCATTTCCTTTTCGAAAGCAAGTAGCTCGCTTTCTGCCCACTCGGGCATATCCGGTTTCTGATGCATCTGCGTCTCGGAAGTGCCTCCACCCATCAGGTCAAGCAGCGAAGTCTGCCCAGCCTCGCGTTCCTTCTGGCTTAGCTGCCCTTCGCTGATGGCGCTATCGAGCACCATTTCCACCTGACGGCGGTTCCATTGCGTGCTGGCGAATGCGCCCGCCTTGTTCAGGCTTTCAAGCACGCGACGGTTGATTACGCGCGAGTCCACGCGGCGGCATAGGTCAAATATGTCCCTGTAGGGGCCTTCCGATTCGCGCTCCTTCACGATGGCCTCGACGTGTCCCTCGCCGACGTTCTTGATCGCTCCCATGCCAAAACGGATGCGGTCGCCTTCCACCGTGAAACCCGCGTAGCTGGAGTTCACATCCGGAGGCAGCACTTCAATTCCGAGACGGCGACATTCTTCGACGTAGATCCCGACCTTGTCGAGGTTGCCGGCTTCGGACGTGAGCAATGCTGCCATGAATTCGACGGGATAGTTGGCTTTCAAAAAGGCGGTCTGATACGCCACGAACGCGTACGCCATGCTGTGCGACTTGTTGAAGCCGTATCCCGCGAATTGTTCAATCTTTCCGAACAGCATATCCGCGAGTTCTTCGCTGATATTGTTGCCTTTACAGCCTTCGACAAACTTGTCGCGCTGCTCAGCCATGAGGTCGGCCTTCTTTTTACCCATGGCTCGGCGGAGAATATCGGCTTGTCCGAGCGTAAATTTCGCGGCGGCCTGCACGATCTGCATCACTTGTTCTTGGTACAGTGCAACCCCGTAGGTTTCCTTGAGAATAGACTCGAGCACAGGGTGATCGTACTGAACCTTGTCGGGATGGTGCTTACTGTCGATGTATTGGTCCTTCAACTGCATCGGACCGGGGCGGTATAAGGCAATAAGGGCGCAGACTTCTTCCAGACTCTGGAGCCCGATGCGCTTGGCAAGATCCCGCATGCCCGAACTTTCAAGCTGAAACACGCCCATGGTCTTCCCGGAACGAAGAAGCGCATACGTCTTCTTGTCGTTGGGCTCAAGGTTGTCGATATCGATATCGATTGCGCGGTTCTGCTTCACAAACTTGACCGCATCGTGAACCACGGTCAGTGTGCGCAAGCCCAGGAAGTCCATCTTCAGCAGTCCGACTTCCTCGACGCCTTTCATTTCGAACTGCGTGGCGACGGTGTCGCTGTCCGCGGCTTTAAAGAGTGGCACGTGGTCCGTCAGGGGTTGGTCGCAAATCACAACGCCAGCGGCATGTGTACCTACGTTGCCCACGGTTCCTTCAAGTCGCGTGGCCAGCTCCCATAGACGTTTTACTTGCGCATCCTCCTTCACAAGGCGCTGCAATTCGGGTTCGGCGTTCAGAGACTTCTCAAGCGTCACCTTGGCGGCAGGATCGTCCGGTATCAGCTTTGCAATGCGGTCCACATCGCCGTAGGGCATTCCCATCACGCGACCCACGTTGCGGATTGCCTGACGTGCCTTCATTCTGCCAAACGTGATGATCTGGCAGACATTGTCTTCACCGTACTTTGCGCGCGCGTACTCAATCACTTCGCCTCGGCGGTTGTAGCAGAAGTCGAGGTCGAAGTCCGGCATGGAGACACGCTCAGGATTCAAGAAGCGCTCAAACAGAAGACCGTACCGTATCGGGTCGATGTTGGTGATCTTGAGCGCAAACGCCACGAGACTGCCTGCGCCCGAACCGCGTCCTGGGCCCACTGGAATGCCTTTGCTGCGCGCAAAGTTGATGAGGTCCCACACAACAAGGAAGTAGTCGACAAAACCCATCTGCTCAATCACGGACAATTCGTAATCCGCGCGCGCGACATGGTCAGGCGATGGCGCGCCATCGTAGCGGTCCTCCAGTCCGAGCTTCACCAATTCCCGCAAATAAGTTTCGCGCGTGAATCCCTCCGGCGGATCGAAGTGGGGGATGAGGTGGCTGTGCAGCTTGAGTTCCACGTTGCAGCGCGCGGCCACCAGCTCCGTGTTCTCGATGGCCTTCGGATACTCCTTAAATCGCTCGCGCATCTCATCGGGGCTGCAGAAATAGAATTCCGGCGTTTCGAAGCGGAAGCGGTCTGGCTTGTCGAGTGTGGAGCCGGTTTGAATCGCCAGCAACGCATCATGCGGCTCCGAATCGCGTTTGTCCGTGTAATGGCTGTCATTGGTCGCAATGACCATAAGCCCGTGATGTTCCGCCAACTCCGCCAACAGCGGATTGACCTTCTTCTGTTCAGGAAGGCCGTGGTCCATCAACTCAATCAAGAAGTTGTCACGTCCGTAGACGGCAACGTACTTCCGGATGGCCTCGTTGGCCGCATCCATGTCGCCTGCCAACAATGCTTGGGGAATCTCTCCGGCCAAGCACGCGCTGCTCGCGATAAGGCCTTCTTTATACCGAGCCAGCAGCTCGAGGTCGACGCGTGGTTTGTAATGAAAGCCTTCCAGGAAACCCAGCGAGCTCAGTCTGCAAAGATTGTGGTAGCCCACTTCGTTTTCGCACAGCAGCAGGAAGTGATTGTTCGACGCGCCCGCCGAACGCCCCGTCTTGTCGAAGCGGCTGCCCCTGGCCACGTAAAGTTCGCACCCGATAATCGGCTTCACATTCGCCTTCTTTGCGGCCGTGTAGAAGTCAAGCGCTCCAAACATCGCCCCATGGTCGGTCAGGGCGCATGCGCGCATTCCGTATTCCTTGCATCGCTCCATCAATTCGTACACTTTGCTTGCCCCGTCGAGCACGCTGTATTCGGAGTGTACGTGGAGATGCACAAACCCAGCACTCATGCCAACTGCTCCAATATCATCTGTAACGCCGTATTGGCGGTCTGCGATTTAATCTCTTCCCTGTTACCGTTGAACATGCAACGTTGCACGGTTGTTCCAGCTTTGCCGGAGACGGCCACGTAGACCAATCCAACGGGTTTTTCCGGCGTGCCACCGGTGGGCCCGGCAATTCCGGTTACCCCCACGCCCCAATCCGCCAAGAATCGCGCGCGCGCCCCCTCCGCCATCTGCCGTGCCACCGTGTCACTGACCGCGCCTTCTGCCAAAATTGAGTCTTTCTTCACGCCAAGAAGGTCGCACTTCGCTTGATTGCTGTATGTCACGACTCCGCCCTGAAAATACGCGGAGGACCCCGCCACATTCGTGATGCGGTGGGCAATGAGGCCACCGGAGCAGGATTCTGCCGACGCGACAGTCTCCTTGCGGCGAGTCAAACGGTCGCCAATCTGTTTTTCAAGCAACGATTCGGGCATAGCTTCTCCTGGGATGGTGCGCCTTGACGTGACGCGCCTACGGTAGCACTCCGCCAGCGCCTCGGGCAAGGTTAGTTAAGTAGGCAAAACACAAACCGGATTCTTGATTCTCTAGCTTCAACAACGCATAGTCAGACGGACTCATTCCTGAGCATGGCGGAGGCATTGCCTGCTTCAGGTCGGATTGAGTATTGGGGGGAAGAATGAAGCGAATCTGTTCATTTTGGCTAATCACAATGCTGCTGGCGTCCTATGCGCCGGCAGGCGAACCCACGTCTTCGAGTGCCGCAATGACGCTGCAAAACTCGATGGTCTGGCTGGACTCCGCTCCGGCTGGAAAACAGGTTTGGGTCGCGTTCCGCAAGACGTTTCCCTTGGATTCAACGCCTTCGACTGCGGTTCTCCGCCTCTTCGCCGACACCCGGTACATCCTCTGGGTGAATGGTCAATATGTTGACCGCGGGCCATGTCGATTCGATCCGCTCGCTCCGGAATACGATGAACTCGATGTCACCTCGAAACTCGTTGCGGGAACCAACTCGATCGTTGTCTTGGTACAACACATCCATGACGGGAAACCCAAAGAGACGCCCGAGGGTTTCTACGGCCGTGCCATGCGACATGTTCCGGGGCTTAGCGCCCAGCTTCTCGCGACGGACGCTCAAGGAAAGCGGACAGAAGTGCTGACCGACACAACCTGGCGCGTGAGCGCGGACACGCAGTTCTTACCCGGTCGTATCGACTGGGCTGGCGCCATGGACGATGTGGATGCGCGGAAGGCGACTGCGGATTGGACTTTAACATCGTTTGATGATTCTTCGTGGAAACTCGCATCGCCGGTTGATGGGAAGCAGTGGGGAAATCTCCACCCAAGGCACATCCCGCTGCTGCGTGAGGCCAAGCTCAGTAACCTGACTGTGCTTGAGTGCGGCGAATCCAAAGAGCGTAAACTCGTTGCCAATTCGCTGCCGATGGATTTGAAGGCGGGCGAACGTACTGTTGTCGATGCAAACCAGTTTGTGCAGGCCTATTCCATCCTCGGTTTTGAGGCGGAGGAGGGAGCGCGCTTAGAGATTGAATACGCTCAGACCTACTTTACCTCTGGCAACAATCCTGCCAATTCGAATGGACACGTGAATACCTACATTGCCCGTGGCGGACGCCAGGCCTATATGAGCACGGATACCTACGGTTTCAAGTACCTCGTCGTGCGAGTGACTTCGGGAAGTGTACAGTTGCAGAACGTAGAGATTGTTAACCGCCTGTATCCGTTCGATGTCGCCGGACAGTTCGCGTCCAGCGATCCTTTGCTCGACAAGCTCTGGCAAATTGGCGTGAACACGGTTCTCGCCTGCAGTGAGGACAGCTACGTGGATTGCGCGACTCGCGAACGCGTCGAATGGCTGGGCGATGCCGCTGTCGATGAGTACCCCATTACGCGGTCAGTATTCTCAGGACCCGGCGTGAATGGTCCTCGCTACGCCGATCCGCGCCTCATTCACAACGCCCTCTGGCACATCGCAATCAGCCAACAACCCGACGGCCGCGTGAAGGCCCACCATCCTTCCGATCGGTGGGACATTCACGGATACATCGAAGACTATTCGTGCCTTTGGATTCACTCGATTCGCGAGTACTACGACAGCACCAACGGTTTGGAGTACCCCGACGAGGGACTTGCGTTTGTACGGCAAGTGTGGCCCTACGTGACAAAGCAATTGCAGTGGTTCTTGGACCATCGCACCGAACGCGGCCTCGTCAAGGCGCGGGAGTTTGTCTTTCCTGGAAACCCGCTTTGCTACAAGGTCTGCGAAGGCGCGTCTCTGAATGCTTACATCTTTGGCGCGTTGAATGACGCGGCCTACTTGGCGGACGCCCTGGGCGACGTAGAGAAACGGGATTCGTACAAGTCCGCTGCGGACTCGATCCGGAATGCACTCACCGCACAACTGTGGAATCCGGAAATCGGTGCGTATTTCGGGAGTATTGCGGATGATGGCTCCAAGACTCCGCCGACCGTGCACGCCGCAATCATTGCCTTGTATTTCGACGCGGTGCCCGCGGAATCGCGTGCGCGTCTGGAGCAGTGGCTTTTCGAGAACGAATCAAAAGAATCGGTCAGTTCGTATGTGCACGTGTTCCTATTCGAAGACCTCTATCGCATGAACAACGACAAGGCAGACCAGTTGGTGCTTGACCTGATTCGCACGCGTTGGAAAGCCATGAGCGAAAGCGAGACGGGTACGGGTTGGGAGAACTTTGGCCCCGGCGAGTACTGTCACAACATGGGCTCTGCGCCTACACTGTTCCTCAGTCGCTATGTGCTCGGCGTGCGTGTGGATGGTCCCATCAAGAACCGCCACATCGTGATCGAGCCTCGCCTGGGTGACTTGACGGAAGCCAAAGGTGTCGTGGTTACTGAATTTGGACCCGTGCCGGTGATGTGGAAACGCGACAAGGAGAGTGGCTCGCTGCACTTTGAGGTTTCGATCCCCAAGAACACGACAGCTTCACTTTCGTTGCCAGTCGCTTCCGGCGACGAACAACTTATTCTGAATGGCGGGGCACCGCCCGCCTCCGAAATCTCTCGTAAAGGCCGTCGGCTCGCCGTCACCCTTACTGGAGGAGACTACAAGGGAACGCTGACTCCGCAGAAATAGGCGAGGCTACCGTATCGTATCGTTTCTTTACGACTTGCATGGACCGTTGTCTTTGCTGTCCTTGGAGTCCTTGCCCTCAATTCACTACAAAGCAGCGTATCCGTGCCGCGTGTCCTTCGCTCTTTTCGTTGGCCTTCACCGCCATCTTCAAACGCAGTATGTGCTTTCCCGGAGGCAAATCCTCGGCCAACACGTGGCAGACGGGCCGGTGAAACTGCTCGCAATAGTGGTCAAACAGATCCTGCGAATTCACTGGTCCGTCATCGATGGCATACTCAAGAGTCCCTGCGTCCATACCGGCGATCGCGTTGATTCCCACCAGAGTGCCCTCAAAGGTCAGTTCAAGCTCTGCGCCCGGTTCGGTGGCAGTTAGAACGTCGACTGCTCCGCTGTAGTTGCAGGTCTTCTGCGTTTCCCAACCCTTGACCAATTCCCAGCCATTCAAAATCTTCGCCTCGTTCACCTCGACAAATCGTCCATGCTCATAGTTTTGCATGTCCAAGGGTTGGGGAATAGGGTGCGAAGCAACTCTTGCGTCAACAGGCAACGGAGCATCCCACATGACATCGAAAAGTTGATGGATTTGCTCCGCGTATAACTTGTGCCCGGTCTCGGTAGGATGGCAGGAGTCTCGTGAGAATTCATCCCAGGCAAGGCTCTTCTCGTTCAGCATCTTCGTAACCACCGCGGTCATGTTGATCGCGGGTATTCGGTAGTGCTCGGCAACGCGCTCGTGGTATTCCACAGAAGAGGGGAACTTGCCTTGGTTCACCGCCTCCTGCATGCCCTGCTGCATGAAGTACTGAATGACAATGTCAATGTTAGGATTGATAGTGCGCGCGTGCCGTACGATGCCCTCCATGGCGCGATCAAGCCGGCTGCCACGGGATGGAGAGTCGCCATCATTTACCGCGAACTCGACAAACAGAAGGTCAACGCGTCCTTTCGAAAACACGTCGTTCTCTAGGTGCATGGCTCCCAACGTGGAATTCGTTCCTCCGACACCCGCGTTGATGAAATCGAATTCAGTTTCTGGGAAACGTTGTTTGAGCATTTCGCAGGTGAGGTCGCGCCATCCAGGCGATGCTGTGATGGATCCGCCAATGAATGCCACCCGCCCTTTTTTCTCCTGCGTAAACACGATGTGGGCGTTGTCGAGCCGGTCACGGCCTTCCGTAAGCAAGACAGTGTGTACATTGCCGACTTCATCGGTTTGTGCGTAGCCCAATGGGCAAGCCGCCAGAAGCACAATAGCGGCAGAAATGATCAAAGCACTGGAGCGAATCTTCATCAGTTCCCTCTTCAGGCGTCGTTGTCTCCAGACGCCAAACGGCACGGAGCATACCGCAGGAATCTGAGGAATTCTACGTGGTGCTCAACGTTTCGCCACGCGTCCTTGGTCAGGTTTGCGCATGACATAGAAGAAGTCCCGCGTGTCGTCGGTCTCAAGGAAGCGCAACCTGCCAAGTTTGCCGCCGACCGACGCCATCTCTTTGTGCAGATACTCGACATCGGTCACATTACGCTGTGCGTCGCGGTCGTACAAAGTCGCAAAGCACGCCGAAAAGCTGTTCATGTCCAGCAGCATTGCGTACCGGCACTGGTAGGCCTGAAACACTCTCGCCATCGCATTCGGAGTTGCACCGGTGAAGTAGGCGAAGAGGATGAATGATGCGTGTTCCGAATCCTGAATCGCCAGCCCCGTTCGCGTTGTTGTGAACTGGCCGGTCTGACTTCCCGACCATGCACCTTCGCCCCATTTATTCACTAGCTCGCCGGGAATGGTGAGTCCGTTGGCATCTACACCATCGACGATAGCCACGCAATTCTGCCGAACGTCGTAAAGAACCGGAGAGAGAAACGAAGAATCCTGTGGCCACGTATAGAGGTCGATCTGACCGTCCTGTTTGATGGCCGCCGTCGCCAATCCCGGCATCACGCGGCTGAAGATGACCCCCTTCTCAACGAATCCGAAATGGCTTCCATTGTTCACCTGGGACAGCGCCCCCGACTTGAAGGCCCCGTGCTGGCGCTTGAATCCCCCAGTGAAGGTGGCGGTCACATAAGGTTCCTCGTAGGGGGGCACGGCTCCAATCGTTACCAGCGGCTTCCGCGACGAGAATCCATCGGGCCCCTGCGTGTCATGTGCTGTCTTGATATACGGCGACCAACCCAATCCCGGATGTTCCGCGCCCATCGAAAAACCAAATCGGTATTGCATCGTGTCAAAGGCAAGCAGATAGACAAGCGCGTCGGCCTCGCGTGCATCCTGGCTCCCGAGACGCGCAACACGATCCTTGTACGATTCGAGAATCTGCGTATCGATGACAGACGCCTTGATCACGCTCACGAAGATACCGGGATGCCGCTGAGCGGCATACCATTTGCCGTAGACCATGCCATGTTCGGCGGCATCTATTGCCACGCCAACAGATGTGGCAACACAGGCCGTCTCAGCATGAGAAGGGTCCACAAGCGCAGACCGCGGGCCTCGTGTCGGTAACGGTTGAGCAACTGCCGCATGGTCACTTACAAGCTCCGGAGCTGGGATGAGATAGGGCTTTGCTTGTTCAAGGAGCCAATCGCCGATGGAAGCCTGCCGCAGGAAGTCTGTTGTCGATTCCAGGAGTGTCGCAGACCCCGTCTTTTGCGTACGCACCAGCACGTGTCCATCGCAAATCGAAGTGAAGGCCGAACTTGCCCGAAGGGCGCCGCGCAATATGTCGCCAATGACGGGTGTGTCGCACAGACGATTGGGGGCTGTTCCTGCCGGCGTCACTTCAAGAACAAAGGGGGAAGTGTGAGTCATTGCATTGGGCCAAAGCAGGTACGAGTGAACCGTTCCACGGGGCTCTGTGACTACGATACCCTCACTCACCAAAGTCAGCGCGGGCCGCTCAATTCTACCCGGCGTCGAAACGGGGACTTCGAGATGCAGCGAGAATTTTTCGCCTGCGATACTGCCCTGAAGTAGATAGTAGGCGCCGATATGGGTATTCAGGTTGATGATCGATACCTGGTCGCCGCGCGCGTTCGCCAAGGTGTGCACTTCGCGATGGGGCTGGAGTTCAATAATTGAGGTCACGGACGTGGTGGGCGCGGGCCCGCTATTCGCCGCCTGAGTGGCCGGCGTATCCGCTCGACCTCCCAGCGCGAATGCCAGGCAAATGGATGCAGCAATCCACACGTTGTGGCGTGGCAATGGAGAGAATCCTATTCTCAATTCCTTCCGCGTCATTCCGCAAGGCCCTTCGGAAGAAAGTTGCAGTAATCGAAAGCTCTCAGCCTGGAAATGCACACCCAGCATTCCCTCGGATTGACCCGGCCGCAGAGTCGCATAGACAGTCAAGAATTAAAATCAGGAGCGCATATTACACCTGTTTTCCCACGTCCGTGCAAGACAGAGCAATTCGGCATAGCAGCGCGGTAGAATACCTTCAGGCTATTCAAAGCAGAACTCACCTGTGGAATAATACCGGCGGATACAAAAAACGTTTCCGGGGGGAGCATTGAGCATCTCGGTGACAAATCATGCGGCTACGCGCGAGGTGCTCAAGAAATACGGTTACCATTGAAGGTGCAACACCTCTGGATATATCGTGAAACAGGCAGGTCACATTTACTGCACCGGTGCAAGCTCTATGTCGAAGTCCCTTTGCCCGCTTGGCGCGTACTCAAATGAACTGACACGTCGAGTCTCGTAGTCTGGATGTGTCAGAAGTAGAGTAGACGAGTGTTCTCCCGTGGGCGGAAAGTGATAGATGGGGCAGGGCGTATGGAAGCTCACGAGGTAGAAGTGCTGATCGGCGGGTAGATGGAACTTTCCGTCTCGGTCAGTGGTAGTCTCGGGACGGTGCGCCTTCCTAGCTTCAGAGTCTGAGTCTGAGTAGCCCACGACCCGCACCTTGACCCCTTCAATCGGCGCCTTGGTTTGGGCATCAATGACTCGTCCGAAAAGCTCGTCTGAGACCTTTTCTTTCCCCGGAATGGGGACAGGAATGATGCAGCCAAGAACACCCAAACACAACGCAACAATTGCGATTCGGGCAAAGAACCTCAAGCTCATCAGTCCCCCATACCCTAACAGCCGAGTCGCGTTAGGCAAGTATTACGTCCAGGAGCAGTCTAGCCCCTTCCCATGCACTCGTCAATAGAGGGCAGTTCTCTGCTATGCTGCACGGTAGACTCCCGGATGCCAGGGAGAACGACGAGTGAGGAAACTCAATGTCTGCAGAGTCCAGAAGGGTCTCATCCGCATTCCACGTGATGACCAAGCCTACGGGACCGATCTGTAATCTCGATTGCACATACTGCTTCTATCTCGAAAAGGAGAAGCTCTATCCCAATGATTCGGGATGGGCAATGTCCGACGATACGCTCGAATCATATATCCAGCAGTACATTGAAGCTCAGGATGTCCCCGAAATTCAGTTTGCGTGGCAGGGTGGTGAACCGACCATCCTGGGAGTTGGTTTCTTCGAGCGCGCCGTCGAGTTGCAGAAACGATATGCAAACGGTAAACGAATCAATAATGCCTTCCAGACCAATGGCATCTTGCTCGATGATCGCTGGGGGGAGTTTCTCGCACAGAACGGTTTCCTTGTGGGTATTTCCATTGATGGTCCGCAGGAATTGCACGATGCGTATCGGCGCGACAAAGGTGGACGCGGGACATTCGACAAAGTGCTGCGCGGAATTGACACGCTCAAGAAGCATCGAGTCGAATTCAATACCCTCACGTGTGTGAACCGCAAGAACTCGTATCATCCGCTCGAAGTCTACCGATTCTTAAAAAGTGTCGGCAGCGGTTTCATACAGTTCATTCCGATTGTGGAACGCATCGCAGAAGTTACCGACGAGGATCAACTCGTTCTTGTATCGCCCGATTACCCTGACAAGGCCACGGTCTCTCGATGGTCGGTAGAGCCCCTGCAATACGGCAAGTTCCTGTCCGCTGTCTTTGACGAATGGGTCCGCAACGACGTAGGTGAAACGTTCGTGCAAATCTTCGACGTGGCCCTGGAGGCATGGGTGGGCTATGACCCAAGCCTATGTGTGTTCGCCGAACGGTGCGGCACGGCTATGGCATTGGAACACAACGGCGACCTCTACTCTTGCGATCACTTTGTCTACCCCGAAAACCGCCTTGGGAACATCATGGAGCAAGGTATTCGCGCGTTGGTTGACTCCGAACAACAGAAGCAGTTCGGTAACGACAAGGCCGACGCCCTTCCGCAATACTGCCGTTCCTGCGACGTGCGGTTTGTGTGTCACGGCGAGTGCCCAAAACACCGGTTCATCAAGACCCCCGACGGTGAGTCTGGGCTGAACTATCTGTGCGCCGGCTACAAGCACTTCTTCACGCACATCGCGCCCTATATGCAATTCATGGCAAACGAACTTCGGATGAGCCGTCCTCCGGCTAACGTTCGCCGATTCGCCGCACAGCGCGATCTGCAAATGTCGGGCAAGCAAGGCGCGGGACCAAACGATCCTTGTCCGTGTGGCAGCGGACGTAAATTCAAAAAGTGCTGCGGAGGCGCCCGCTAGAGTAGTGAATCGTAATTAAGTCAACATATTGGTTGACCCTAGGAAGAGTCAGCAGCGGCGGAAAACAGGGACTGACACAAGCGCAGCGAAGCGGAGACGATTCTGTCCCTGTTTTCCAACTAATTCTGCTTATTCAACCGGCCGGAGAGCCACCCGCTTAACCATTGCTCGCGTGAATCGAGGGAAGAGCGTGCGCGCGATATAGCCCGCGGCGATAGAGCGTGGCACGGTGATTTCGCGTTTGCCTTTTGCGAGCGCATTCATGATTTCAGCGACCAGCCTCTCAGGTCTGATCATGTTCTTCTTCGCGACAGGAGGCATTCGGCGGAGCATTTCTTCAGAGAAGAACTCGGTATCGATTGCGCCGGGACACACCGTCAGCACGTGTATTCCTGCATCCTCAACCTCGATCGATATCGACTCGGCCATCCCGATCATCGCGAATTTGGTCGCGCAATAGACACTTTCGTCGGGCACGCCAAGCTTGCCTGCGACCGAGGCAACAAACACCAGCCACCCAGAACCGCGATCAAGCATGTGAGGAAGCAACGCTTTGGTCCAGAAGATGGCGCCCAGAAGATTCACTTGGACCATGCGCTCTATGTCGTTAAGGTCCCATTCGGCAAAGCGTAGATGGCGGCCATATCCGGCGTTATTAAGCAGCACATCAACGCGGCCGTGTCGTTCGAGAATGGCTTGCGCTGCCCGAAAGACCGCATCGCGATCGGATACGTCGCAAATGACCACGTCGGCCTTTCCTCCGGTCGCTTGGATTTCGCTGGAAACCGCAGTCAGCCGCTCCTCATTGCGCGCCACCAATACGACAAGCGCCCCCGCTTTGGCGGCGTGGATGGCGAGAAGTCGACCGATTCCGCTGGACGCGCCGGTGATGACTGTAACCTTACCTTGCCACGATTCGAGGCGTCTCATTCTCCGTTCCTTTCGTCTCGGGTCAAGTAATACCGGCCCCACCGAACGCGCCGCATTATGCTCGATTGCCCAGGTCTGTTTCTCCGCTCGGCAATGGCTTAAGCAACTCTGAGATGACGCGCGCCAGGATGGCTGCGCAACTGTGCGCTCGCCGACGGAGTTCCATGAGTCCCGGTAACGCAGTCGGTTTGCGCGCAAGCGCCCAAATCACCCGCCCCGTGGCGATATTGCCGCTTTGATCCCGGCAGGCATTGAGGTCGAGCGGCAAGTCCTCGTCGAGCGTATCGGTGATACACCGAAGGCCCATGTAGGAAATACCGTGTTCCGCACATATGCGCGCGACGGGCGCAGACTCCATGTCGGCGCACCCCAAGGAACCTTGTCGCAATGTCGCGGCGACTTCACGCTTATCCTGACTCGTCGTGAGGACGCGATCACGAGTCACAAACGTACCCACTCGCACGTTCACACCGCCAATATGTGTCTTCTCCGCGACTCGAGGCGACCCTAAGTCGATGCGGACCTCGTGCGGGCCTGCGACGGCATTCGCGAACAGAATGTCACCTACGGCTAGCGCGGGGGATAACGCCCCTGCAAAACCGATGTGGAGAAGCGCGTCGAACGACGATTGAGAAATGGCCTGCAACGCTGCGCGCTCGGCATTGCGTGTGCCCACACCCGTAATCAGGTACGAAATGTTGGGCAATGCAAGGCGCTGTACTGCTGCGATCTCGCCCGGCATCGCCGCGGCGATGCACCAAGTCTTGGCGCTTGTCGCCTTGTTACTGCTCAACGTTAAATCTACTCTCGGTTAGCCGAGGAGATTCCAGGCTGCCATCCTCAGCATGTCCTTCGGGCTGTTCTTGAGTTCGAAGACCGCCGAGGCCTCGAACCCGCTGTGCATCATGCAGTTCTGACAGGCGCGGTCTTCTCGCGATTCCCAATAGGCCCAATCCATTGTAGTCCAGAATTCCTGCCACGTCTCGAAGAACTGCTTGCCCAAGAGGTAGCAGGGGCCTTTCCAGCCTTTCGGGGTGAACGTAACCGTACTCCACGGCGAACAGTTGTAGCTGCGCATGCCTGCCGCGAATTCCAGGTACATGGGCGTGGAACTTAGCCGGTACCGCTTGGAAAGCTCCATCACTTTGGCGAACTTCTCGTTGATTTCGCGGCGTGTGAGGAAGATATCCTTCTCGACTGTCTCGTAATGATAGCCCGGCGCTATCAACATGCCGTCCACGCCCGCCTCGGTACATACCCGGCATAACTCTTCCACCTCAGCCATCTCCGTTTCGCGGTAGACGGTCGTGTTGGTGTACATGTGATAGCCGAGGCGTTTACCTTCCTTCAGCATCTCGATCGCGTTGTCGAATACGCCCTTCCGCGCACACACCATGTCGTGGGTTTCGCGCATGCCGTCAAGATGAATATTCACGGTAAGGCGCTTGTGGGGCGCAATCTTCCCGTAGACCTTATCGGCGAGGCAGATTGCGTTTGTGCACAAGTAGATGTGGCGTTTGCGCGCCACGATACCCTCAATCAGCTCTTTCAACTCTGGATAGAGAGTCGGTTCACCCCCGCAGATCGACACGATAGGCGCGCCGCAATCATCCAGCGCCTGAAAACATGAGTCGAGTGCGACGCGGTCCTTGAGCTTGCCAGTATGCCGTTCGGTCGAACAACCGATACACGCCAAATTGCACGTGTACAGTGGTTCCAGCATCATCACCATGGGATAGCGCTTATTGCCTTTGAGCGCGTTTCGAACCTGGTGCTTGATGGAGTCCATCGTGATATGTAGTGGAAATCGCATGATTCTCTTAAAGTCCGTTCTCTTTGAAGTACTACTCGTTCAATTCTCAACGCTCGCTCTAGCCCGGATTTCTCACGAACACACTTGAGCCTATCTCGTAACCAGTGTGCTTACGAGACTTGTGGCGAAAAGCAAAGCTGCTCTCCAAAGACAGAGCGTGTTCGCGAGAAATCCTCATGGCATAACCTTAAAGTCCTGCAAATTGCTGACTAGGAATGAAATTTTCGGAACTTACCTAGCGCAATCAACGGGAAGTAGATTGCATAATAGTGGTAGTGCAGGTAAAACACCCGCGGAAATCCAGTCCCGGTCCACTGATCCTCGTGCCATGTTCCATCGGCATTCTGAGTCTCCAGAAGATACGTAATTCCTTTCAGCACGCTCGGCGACGTGTAGTCGCCCGTCGCCATGAGTCCCATGAGCGCCCAGGCTGTCTGTGAGGCGGTGCTGACGCCCTTGCCTTTTTGCGAGGGGTCGTCGTAGCTTCGAGGCGACTCGCCCCAACCGCCATCGCTGTTCTGAACCGTCCGAAGCCACTTTGCGGCGCGTTGAATGTTCGCGCTCGTCATGTCTTCGCCAGCCGCGCGCAAGCCGCACAAAGCGAGCCACGTACCGTAAATGTAGTTGACGCCCCAGCGTCCAAACCATGTGCCATCCGCTTCCTGCTGGTTTCGGACAAACTCCAATGCCCGCTGCATCACAGGGTGATTTCTGGAGTACCCCATGGTAACCAACGCCTCGATTCCGCGCGCTGTGATATCGCTTGTGCTGGGATCGATCATCGCATTGTGATCCGCAAACGGAATTTGCGTCAGGTATTCCTTGTCGCAGCCCCGATCGAATGCGCCCCAGCCGCCGTCCACGTTCTGCATCGAGAGCGCCCAGTCCAGGCCACGCTTCAGTGCCGCTTGCTTCCGCTGTTCATTTGCCGAATCGGGATAGTGGATTTGGCGAAGCGTCGTAAGCACTTCGAAAGTGTCGTCCAAATCGGGATAGAACTCGTTGGCATACTCGAAGTACCAGCCGCCCGGTTTCGCATTGGGGTTCTTAAGTTTCCAGTCCCCCGGTTTCCGAACCTCTTTTGCAAGTAGCCAATCGGAGGCCTTCAACAACTCCGGGTGGCTTCGATCCATTCCGGATTCCACGAACGCATGAAGCACGTAGGCCGTGTCCCACACCGGAGAAAAACAAGGTTGCACGCGAAGGGTTTCGCCTTCCTCGATTTCCAGTTTCTCCAATTCGCGAATCTGCGACTGCGTCAGCGGATGCTCATTCGGATATCCCAGGCAGCGCAGCGCAATAATGCTGTTGATTATGGGCGGGAAAATCGCCCCAATGCCGTCGCTCTGCTCGAAGTGTTCTATCATCCACTTTTCACAGGCGCGCAAGGCCTTGGCGCGCATAGGCGTTATCCGCGAGCTTTCCACGGCCTTGAGCGTTGAGTCAATGGCCATGAAGAATGCGGGCCACATGCCCGTCTGCCGAGTCGGCTCATTCGGGTTCTCGACCATGAGTTCGGGAATGTTGGCGTGCTCGGGAACTGGACAGTACGGTTTGTAGGCCCAGATCACCGACAGCGGTACGACTATTCCACGGCTCCATGACGACATCTCGTAGAGATTGATCGGTGCAACGGATGGAAGAAGCAGAATCTCGGGAGGCACGGCGGGGCACTTCTCCCACGGATATTGACCGAAGATGGCCAGATAGAGCCGCGTGAAACTATTCGTGGCATCGAGTCCGCCAAGCTTCCGAATGACCTCCCGCGCCTTCACCATGTGAGGCGCGTTCTCGCTGTCCCCGAGGAGTTTTAACGTGAAATACGCCTTGGCCGAAGCGCTGACATCAGCAGGCCCGTCCGGATAGATGCTCCAGCCTCCCTCACGCAGCGCCTGCCTGCGTAGATAATTGGCAGCCTTGCGCACCCGGTCTTCTTGGGTGCGCCCGATGTAGTGCATCGTCAGGATGTACTCGGATTCGAGGATCGTGTCGCCTTCAAGTTCGGCGCACCAGTGACCGTCGGCATGCTGTTGGCTCAACAGAAAAGCCTGCGTAGCCTCAATAGCCGTTTTCACGCCCGCGTTAATTGTGTCTCCCAATGGGAGCAACGCGGAGCCCATTTGATTCGCTGCTGTTACGGCCAATTTCTCCTACCTTTCCTACCCGGCAATTATCGCGCCGCCGTTACCTCTTCCGCCGTAACGGTGCCGGCGCAGCTTGTTACTGATTCATTGCGCTGGGACTCGGCACCATGCTCTGCTGCGTTGTACCGGGAGCCGTGTGTCGCAACGACTCCACGAGTGCAAAAAATTCGCGAGGCATCGAGAAATGAACCTTCTCGGTGGCCGTTCGCAGCTCTTCAACTACCGCTGCTCCCAAAGTCTTGAGATGGTCAAGTATCCGGCGCACACAGTCTTCCGGGGCCGACGCGCCTGCCGTCACGCCAACGACGCGCTTGCCTTCAAACCACTCGCTCCGGATTTCAGTTTCATCGTTAATAAGGTACGCCGACACGCCAACGCTCGCGGCCACTTCACAAAGCCGCTGCGAATTCGAACTGTTCTGCGAACCGGTAACCAATACAACATCCACTTTGGCCGCCAGCTCCTTCACGGAATTCTGGCGGTTCTGCGTGGCGTAACATATATCGTCCTTCGGCGGAGACTGTATCGAGGGGAACTTCGCTCTCAGTGCCTCCACAATTCGAGCTGTGTCATCCAGACTCAGCGTCGTCTGCGTAAGGTAAATAAGCTTCTCCGCATTCTCCACGGCGAGTGATTCCACATCTGAAACGGTACTTACTAGATGCATGGGCGCTTCGCCCATCGTACCTTCAACTTCTTCGTGCCCCGCATGCCCAATCAGAACGATGGAATAGCCTGCCTTTGCGTAACGAATAACTTCCAGATGCACTTTCGTTACGAGCGGACAGGTCGCGTCGATTACGCGTAGCCCCTTCTCATTCGCTTCATTGCGAACCTCGGGGGAGATGCCGTGAGCGCTGAAAACGCAGACAGCCCCCTCGGGAATATCAGCGATACTTTCGACAAACACCGCCCCGCGCGCGCGCAATCTATCGACAACATGCACGTTATGAACAATCTCGTGAAAGACATAAATGGGCGAGTCCACGAGGTCCAGTACTTGCTCAACTATGTCGACAGCCCGTACAACTCCCGCGCAGAATCCTCTCGGATTCGCGAGCACAACGCGTTCAATTGCCACGAGCACGTTCTCCCAAATATAGTCAGCACACGATAAACTCGTGGCGTTCTGCCTACTCTGCCAGGGGGACACGGGATTTGAAATCGTCCCCAAAAACGAAAAGTGAATAGCATAAAAAGCACGTGTGTCGTCTGTGAGCGGATAGGGATCGCCTCCCGCCTCACCTACTAACAACCCCAGTAGCCCTTGCACATTCCGCAAAGAGGTTAATTATTGTCGGCGACAGAGTCAAATTCTCTGCTGCGTGCCCATCAAGTTAGGAATACAAGGCCGGATATTCTACGCCGAGACGCGCGCGGCCGTGCAATTCAGGACTTCACCAGCAGCAATACGTGCATCAATAACGTGCCCCAATCCTTCTAGGAAGTTTTTCGGCAGATGGAGTGTTTTTGCACTCGGGTCGACCGGGGGAAACGTCCGGTCCCATGTTGACGAACGTTCGTTGGGGAAGAAACAGCCTCTTGCAAGAGGCAGGGCATTTCGGTATACTCTTGACATGAAAACCCGATCTCACTCGCACGGATGGGGTAGGTTTGGTCGTCTGTGCCTGGAGCCGCGGATTCTTGCCGTGGTGCTTTGTGTCATCATTATGGTGCCCTTTGCCGGCACCCAGGCGTTCAGTACCTCAACCATCACTGCCAGCGAAGAGCGGCGCGCTTCGCGTCAATCAGAGTTGCGCCAACGATTGCTTCGAGAGCGGCGCGAGGCCTCAGTGCGAAAGCAGGGGTTTGGTGCTTTTCAAAGCAAGAAGGGCGTTACGATCCTCACCAACCGCCCCGAAAAATACCGCAATCGGGCCGGATACAATGAAATCACCCTGGAATACGATCCTGTTGTAATTCCTGAACGCTTCCGGAACCGCGCTACCCCTGAGTCTTACTCTACCTCTGATATCGGCGAACTCGTGCGGCGCTATGCCGGCCAGTACAACGTCGACGAATCGCTCATCTACGCCATCATCAAAGTCGAGAGTAACGGCAATCCGAACGCAGTGTCTCCAAAAGGGGCGCGTGGTCTGATGCAGCTCATGCCTTCCACAGCGGAAGATATGGGCGTTAAGAACATCCACGACCCCGCCGAAAATATCGCCGGCGGCACTCAATACATCGCCAAACTGCTTGAGTTGTTCGACAACGACCCGGTCAACGCCTTGGCGGGCTATAACGCCGGCCCTGAAAACGTTAAGAAGTGGGGCGGGATTCCTCCCTTTGAAGAAACGCAAAATTACGTCAAGAAGGTTCTTGGGTTCTCGAAACAGTACTCCAAGAACGGGGTCGATGCGAGCTACCTGAATCGGTCGTTTTTGAAGGCCAAACTCCCCTCCGCGGAGAAAGACATCAAGCAGGTCGCGGTAGTGCGGAAGGAAGAGCCAAAACAGAAATTCCAAGTCAAATTCAAACGCGGCGCTGTACAGCAGGCCGAAAAGGTTGTCGAAGAGGACGACTACTACTACATTGAGTATCAAGGGCGCAGCTTCCGTGTCCGCAAGAGCTTGGTGGACACCGTTACCCCCACGCCACCGTCTCGTCAAAGTGCCGAGCGTCTGACGTCCCAGATGTAGGGCCTTTTTCTGCCAACCACCGCAATCATTTGTGTTTCTGGCGATTTTCTGCGTTGAAATCGAAGCACACCTGTGCTAACATAAAATCCCGTTAGGACACGGGGCCTTCCGCCACACATCTCCTAACCTTCGCGGTATTTTGGTGCGTTTTGGGGAATATCGCGTTGGCCAATTTCCGACGCAGGGAAATCGCCCGCCAGGGCAAGGGGCTTGGTGATGCAAGTTATTGGAAGCCGGGGAGTTGTGGCGGTAATTCCCGCTCGTTTCGCCTCCACCAGGTTCCCGGGGAAGGTCATTGCGCCGCTGGCTGGAAAGCCTCTTGTGGCACACACCTACTATCGAACCTGCGAAGCTGCGCTGGTTTCTCGCGTTCTGGTCGCCACCGACGACGATTGTGTCCGAAGCGCCTTGGAGCCTCTGGGCATTCCCGTGGTGATGACGCGTCCTGAACACCCCTCGGGAACGGATCGCATTGCGGAGGTTGCCCAAGGAGTGGAAGCCGATCTAATCGTGAATGTGCAGGGCGATGAGCCGCTAATCGATCCCCACACCATCGACGAGGCAATCCGGCCTTTGCTAATCGACCCGAGTTTACCGATGGCGACGGCCAGACGCCTGATTACGGATCCGGACGACATTGAAAATCCCAATGTCGTGAAGGTCGTCTGCGACAGCCGGGGCCGCGCCTTGTATTTCTCGCGGTATCCGATACCGTACGTTCGCGATGCCGCCGACCGCGCTTCCGCGCCCAAGTGCCATTGGCAGCATATTGGACTTTATGTCTATCGGCGCGAGTTTTTGCTTGATTATTCGCGATGGGCTCCGTCGTCGCTGGAAAAGTTGGAGAAGTTGGAACAGTTGAGGGTCTTGGAGCGCGGTTATCCCATCGCGGTTGTCGATACGAAGTACCAGAGCATCGGAGTGGATACGCCGGAAGACTTGGAGCAGGTACGCGCAATGCTTGAGGGCGCGTTGGAAGGAAGGATGTAATGCCGAGGTACGTGTTTGTAACAGGTGGTGTGGTCTCGTCGGTTGGTAAAGGTATCGCCGCGGCAAGTCTGGGGCTGTTGCTGGAAGCTCGCGGCTACAAAGTCGCCATGATGAAGCTTGACCCGTACATCAATGTGGACCCAGGAACCATGAATCCATTCGAGCACGGAGAAGTCTTCGTGACCGACGATGGAGCGGAAACGGATCTGGATCTCGGACACTACCAGCGTTTCACCAACGCCAAAATCTCACAGAAAAGCAATATGACTACCGGTAGTGTCTACCATTCTGTCATTGAGAAGGAGCGACGCGGCGAGTACCTCGGTAAAACCGTGCAGGTGATTCCCCACATCACCGACGAAATCAAGCGTAGAATCCGCGAATTGACAGCCGAGCCGGAAGACGACGCGGATGTGGCGCTGATTGAAATCGGGGGCACGGTAGGCGACATCGAAAGCCTTCCGTTCCTGGAGGCAATCCGTCAGTTCAATCTCGACGTAGCTCCTACTCCGTGCTGCAACATCCATGTTACCTTGGTACCCTACATTGAAGCCGCGGAAGAATTGAAGACGAAGCCGACGCAGCACAGCGTGCGGGCATTGCGCGATATTGGTATTCAACCCAACGTCATCGTGTGCCGCACGGGAACGCAGGACCTTGGGCCGGACCAGCGCCGGAAGATCGCGATGTTCTGCAATGTGACCGAGGAGTGCATTATTGGAGCCCCCGACGTCAAGCCCGTGTACGCGATTCCGATGAATTTCCATCGGCAGCGCTTGGACGAAATCGTGCTTCGATGCCTCGGACTGGAAACACGTGAGATCAACTTGTCAGCGTGGGAAGGCGTCATCGAGCGCATCGTCAAGCCCAAGCATGAAGTTCGTATTGCCGCTGTCGGCAAATACACGCACCACGGCGATGCGTACAAGAGCATCAATGAGGCGTTTGTGCACGCAGGCGTCGCCAACGATTGCCGCGTGAAACTGGAGTGGGTCGATTCCGAAACCTTCGAAAACGGCACGGTACCCGAAGAAGCCCTTGCACAATTCGATGGCGTTTTGGTGGGTCCCGGTTTCGGTTCGCGTGGCATCGAAGGTAAAATTAAGGCGGTAGAGTACGTTCGCAAGGCCAAGAAACCTTTCTTCGGAATCTGTTTAGGCATGCAGATCGCCGTAATCGAAATGACGCGAAACTGCCTTGGTCTCAAGGATGCAAATTCCACCGAGTTCAATACAGAGACTGCGAATCCGGTGATATCGCTGCTATCGGAGCAGCGCGGTATTCGCGAACTGGGTGGCACAATGCGCTTGGGCGCATACCGGTGCGAACTGGTGGAAAAGACCAAGGCGCGCAAAGCGTATGGCGCTGACTCAGTGTCGGAACGCCACCGGCATCGGTATGAATTCAACAATTCGTACCGCGAACGCCTTGAGAAAGAAGCCGGACTTGTAGTCAGTGGCCTTCATACCCGCAGCGACCACGAATTGGTGGAGATTATCGAATTGAAGGATCACCCCTGGTTCTGTGCGTCGCAGTTCCATCCCGAATTCACGTCGACTCCGTTGAAGCCGCAGCCGCTGTTTCGTGACTTCGTGAAGGCTGCCCTAGAGTATCGAAACGCCCGTGCAAAAGGCTGATCCAAATCTGGCGCTGCGTCTTGCCCTGTCCCATCGGGCGAAGGCCCGCGAGGGACTGGCGCAGTGCAAGCGGGATTTGGCGGCGGGCCGTCTCGACAAGAATTCGCACGACCTCCAGGTCGCGGAGTTGGAGCACGAACTGGCCCGCGCGGAGGCAACGGTCCGAAAACTCCGCGATGCCGAGCGCGCCAGTATCGTTCGCCTGGAGGCAAACCTTCGTCTCCTACGTGAAGAGCAGGAAGACCTGCCAAACGCGGTAAAGCGAGGAACGATCAGTGCGAGTGGTGCGAATGACGCCAATCGAAGTCTGCGAAGAAGAATTACTGCCCTTCAGGAAGGGGTAACAGCCGTCAAAGCGCGCCTCTCGGCTGAGCACCCCGAAGAACTCGGCGGAAGAATCGACTTGCCGTTTGAAAAGTACCAGGGGGAAGTCCCGTATACGCCCAAACCGGTTGGCACCATGGAATGGGTTTTGGCGTTGCTACTCTCCATCGTGGCAGCAGCCTCCATCTTTCTGCCTTGGGTTCGGGTTGAAGACATAGACCGATCTCTGGTTGGACTCGCTGGCGGAAGTCTGCCCACTTCCCTGCATTTGCTGTGGCTACCCCTCTTCGTGCTGCCTTTTGTATCCATTCCCATAGTGGCAATTCGCAAGAAGGGACTTGTGGGGTGGGGAATCCTGTTTCTAGGTGTCTTGGTAACTACCGCCGGTATGTTGCCCAGTCCGCTTGCAAACCGCGGAAGTCTGTTCGGCCTCGCTCCAAGCGAATTACTACAGCTATTCCGGCCGGGGAGCATTCTCTATTGCGCAGTGGGTGTAGCGTTCATCGTGATGGGTGGCCTGCGCGTTGGCGATGTCTCCATCGCCCTTAAGCGAAGGCTTGCGGCCGTTGCCGCCTTCGCCGCAGTGATGACGTTGGCTGTATTGGGGGTTATGGCAGCGATTTATGCCTCAAGCGGCGGGGCTCGCGTAACATTCGATGCCTCATTGGTGCTGCCTGCCCAAGACGCAATTCGCGTGGTTTGCCGATCCGAGGGTGGAGAAGCCGTTGACGTCTACACCTCGTGGTCGGCACGGCCCGCGTCGCGTGGAGGGGGGCACGAGGCTGGGGTGGATGTCTATGTTAAGGAGCGCGGCACCAGTGAGTACCGTATGCTTCCAAACACGGAGGCGGCCTGGTCAACCGCCGGGTTGCCCGGTGAAGGGGAGGGGTCCTTCCGAGTGAGCCCCGCATCGTCGTTGGAATTGACCTTGGACCTACGGCGCCTCACGGCGCTGGGCGCCAATGCGGAGTCTATCCGCCTCACGTTCTACTCCGATTCCCGCGAATTGATGCCATTTGAGACCAACTTAGGCGCTGCATACCTTTCCCCCCCTGCAAAAGTTGAACCACGCGCCGCCGACCCCGGACCCGCTGTCGCAGCAAAACCACAGAAGACCTCAGTTTCCGCGCCTGCCCCGCCCCAGCCGCAGAAGCAGGCGCCTGCACCGGTTGCTCAACTCCTCGTTTCGTTTGTTGGAACAATGGGGGAGAAGGCCGTCTTGAAGCTAGTCCGGGGAGGAGCCGCAGAAGAGCGTGTTACCGCCGCAGTCGGAGACCTGCTGGATAAGGACTGGACCGTCGCGAAAATTGACCGCGCTCCCAGCGCAGTCACCCTCATCAACGTGACCCAGAACGTAGAGCGAATCATACGTCGCGGTGAGACGGTCAACTTGAACGCCGGGCCATAGTCCGTAATTTGCATCAGCGCGTTTGAGCGTCGACGCAAATTGTTCACGTGAAAGACGTTGCGGATATGTCGTGAGTAATCCCGGATAGGCGCTTAAATCGAACTACTTGTCCGGGGTAACCCACACTCTGGAACGTGCTGGAATCGTCAAATCGAGTCTCGTGGACGTAGACGGGATTTTCGAAGTAGACCAAGCCTCCGAAAATGCGGGCGTTGCCGTCGCCGAGAGCAACAACGAAACCGTCGCCGAATCTCCGTTGTAGTTCTGAATAATGTAATTGTTATTTGACAACGTCTGTAGGCTTGTCCGCACGGGTGCCAGCAAGTTCGCTCCTAGTGAACCAGACAAAGCCCGCCGCAGCACTTCAACCGATGGTTGGGGTAAGTCTAAAATCCCCAGCCACTTTGGAGCAAGTAGCACTTCCCCGACTGCGTCGAAATCTGCCTGCGTGAATGTACACGTATTCACCACGATGACAGTGGCGCCTTGAAGATTGTTGAGCGTCAGAAGCGGTACCTTCTTCTCGCCTGCCATTGCGTAGACGAGAACTGCAGCATCTCCCAGCGTAAATGAACAACCGATGTTAAGTTTACTTGACAAACGGACTGACTGGCCATTAACCAGAACTGCATTCGCTTCAAGGGGCATTGAGACAACAGGACCGCGCAATCCTGCTAGATTGTTTAGGGTGGAGCTCTGTGCCTTAACGATGAAGCCGGTTGTAAGAATGATTGTTTTACGTGACGCAACAAAGTCCGCGATCTTCGCGCTGATCGTGCTGTCAGAGGCTGCCTGAGTCGGCAAGAACACGCAAGGAGCGTCATCGGGAAAAGTCGAAACTGGAACAAGAGGAATGCCGAGCATCCCAATGTAATCCATGATGTACATGTCGCTGCCCGAATCGCTGTTGGCGGGTTTGTAGGCAGGGAGTCCCTGAATCGGATTCGTGCGCACGGCCTTTGAGAGGGCATTCAGAGAGTCGAACTCCTTGGCAAGCTTCTCATGGCCGGGGTGTCCTTCCTCAAACGCTCCATAGCTGAACAGGGTCAGTTCTGGGGCTCCAGCCAGGACAGATTGGTAAGCCTGCTCGATGAAATCGTCCGCATCGCAATCGCCGTGATCGAACCATGCACCCAGAGTCTTATCGCCTGCGATGCTGGCGACCCACCGGAAGTTCACGAATCCCTCATAGGGCTGCACGAAGCCGAACCGTTGGGTCGTCGCACCTCGGGTCTCTGTTCCGACCCAGACGCCGTCAAACAGGGCCGATTCGCGGGGAACGTCGTATCCAAACTCATGGAACCGGTCATACCACTGGGGGAACTTGATGATGACCCGTATTCCCGGATTCGCTTGTTTGGCCGGATCGATGATGACGGTCTTGGCCAACCCAACCATGAGGTCCCGGCGGTAGTCGGACCAGGAGCGATCACCTTTCGCAGCTTGCGATTCGGCACTCACGTCTCCGGTACAGAAGAAGTCGTCCACGATCAGCTCGTCGAACACCGGCGCAGCATCGGCAATGATGCGCCGGATGTCTTCCTGAGTCTTTGGATTCTGCCAATTGAACCAACCGAGCGGGCCCTCCTGCCGCACGCCAATCTCTCCGCCCGGCACGGTCGCGATGCCTCCCGTTACCTGGAATCCGTTCTCACGAAAGAAATCGCGCGCAGACTCCAGCGTCTTCCGGTCCACCACGTCGCCGCCGCGGTAGATTTCCAGAAAGACTCGCGAAATGTGCAGGGGCTGGAGCACAGAAAGCGCCTTGGCCCGAGCCTCAGCGTCGGAGGCCATCTTATGAACGGAATCGGTAGTCAAGTAGACGCTCAGCCGAAGGTCTGGCGGAGTCTCTTGAGCCGACAACCCAGGTAACAACCCTGTCCATGCGACCAGGAGGGAGACAACAAATACAAATAGCGTGCGGTGCGTAGAAGTCATGGAATAGGGGCTCCTTCAGCGCGGTTAGTTACGAGTGTTATAGAGGCTGTACTCGGACGAGTCAACTCTTGACGAAGCAGTTGACGTGTTCTGAAATCACATTGAGGAGCTGGTGGACGATGCGTTTCCGTCCAATTCGTATAGTAGCGGTTGTGTTGGTGCTGCTAGTGCTTCTCCTTTTTGGCGCATGGATCGGTGTGGGGTACGCAAGCGTGGCGGGCATTGAAACACCAAAGTACAAGGTCGCTGAAAAACGGGACGGCTACGAAATCCGCGTGTACGAGCCGCTTATCGTCGCGGAAGTGACCGTCGAAGGCCCGCAAGACGAAGCCCTGAATCGGGGGTTCCGCAAGATCGCGGACTACATCTTTGGGAACAATACGAAGCGGTCCCAACAGGGGTCGGAGAAGATCGCGATGACGGCGCCTGTATTGGAGCAGGCTGCCCCGTCCGAGAAAATCGCCATGACCGCTCCCGTGCTTGAGCAAGGACAGGCTGGCAAACACATCGTCTCTTTTGTGATGCCCAGTTCTTACACAATGGACACCCTTCCCAAGCCCAACAACTCCGAAATCAACATACGTGAGGTACCTGAACGCAAATGCGCGGTCTTGCGTTTTTCCGGGTACGCGCCTGAGAAGAAATCGCGCGCTAAGAAAGAGCAACTGCTCGAATACGCAAAACGCGACGGCCTCGAAGTCGTCGGTGAGCCCATCTTGGCTCAGTACAATCCCCCCTGGACGCCTCCATTCATGCGACGCAATGAGGTATTGGTTGAAATACGGTGATGGTTCGGCCTCGCATGCCAAACGTCTTCGAATTGAGCAAGGTTCGGCCCGAGTGTACTAAGCGAGTTGTTTCCCCGTACTGCTGAGGCTGAGCGACGCGTGAAGGACTCCCTTCTCCCGGCCCATTGCGGCCGCGAGTTGCCGGATCAGATTTGCCTTTCCCCGAATCATGATGACCTCCGCGCAAATATCATGATCGAGGTGAACGTGCGTCGTGGCAAGTATGTGGCTGTGGAAGTCGTGCTGGAGACGGGTGAGGCGGTCGCTCAGTCCGCGCGTATGGTGATCGTATAATAGCGTGACCGTCCCTAAGGCTTCCTTGTCTGTTTCCCATTCCTGCTCGACCAGGCGCGAACGTATCAGATCCCGAATGTACTCAGAACGATTCGTGTATTTCGCCGCCCGCACCAGCTTTTCGAGCTTTGTGGACAAGGGTTTCTCAATGGAGAAGCTCAATCGCTCAAGCTCGGACATGCCCTTCCTCCCGGATTGGACTCATTGGCAGAAGATTGCGTCACCAGCAATGTTCTGCCGACCCCGAAAATCATAGGAGGTGGGCGTGCGGCTTTTCCACCGCGCGTGTTGACACCGATGACATTCCGGACTCTTAAGGGAATACAACTATTCCGTCGGGTCCGTCCTATATGCACCTAGAGCCTGGGCAATTCTATTTGGACGGCGCATTGGGGGCATTGCCATCGCTATCGGTGCGTACCGCATACATATCAGACAGGCCCAACAAGCCGTAGGAGGTAGTGAACCCGGCCATGATGTATCCGCCTGCAACCGAAACCACTGAGTTGGCCCCTTCCTCTGAATTACCTCCATATGTCTTGGCCCAGGCTTGGTGGCCGTTGTCATTTGTTTTCACCAAGTACATGTCACTATTCCCGGTGCCGTAGGAATACGTGATGCCTGCAAGGGCAAATCCACCTAAGGTCCGTGCGACGGAGAATGCCTCATCAATGCCACTGCCACCGAAAGTCCTGGACCATTCTTGGTTGCCGTTGGAATTGGTCTTTACGAGATACATATCGCCATTACTTGTTCCCAGAATATCGAATATTCCTGCAAGTACAAATCCTCCATCGCCGGTTCGCACCACGGAGTTTGCGTGCTCCAGTCCACTGCCGCCAAACGTCCTGGCCCAAACTTGGTCGCCCTTGGAGTCTGTCTTAACCAAGTACATGTCCTTGCCGCCCTCGCCGTAGGAATACGTGTATCCTGCCACCGCGTAACCGCCATCGGATGTCCGGATCACGCAATTCGCCTCGTCAAGGTCAGTGCCTCCATACGTCTTTGCCCATTCTTGCTCGCCGCCCGAATCGATTTTCACCAAGAACATGTCACCATTGCCCGCGCCGTACGAGTACGTGACGCCAGCAATCACGAATCCACCGTCGGTGGATTGAATCACGGAATTGGCTTGATCATTGTGACTGCCAGCGCCATATGAATTGGCCCATTCAACATCACCGTCGGCGTATGTCTTCACCAAATACATCTCAACGAAAGTTGTGTCCGGGAAATACGTGTTGCCGACAAGCGCATAGCCACCGTCAGCAGTCTGAATCATGTCCTTTAGAATATCGCCATTGTCTCGGGCATAGGTACCGGTCCATTCCTGCTCGCCCTGGGCATCTGTCTTCACCAGGTAGAAACCACCATCGACGTATGAAAACGACTTGCCTGCAAATGCGAAGCCTCCGTCTGCAGTTTGCACGACAGTCTCTGCGCTTTCCAGGCTGTCTCCGCCATAGATCTGGGCCCAAGGAACGATAGTGTCGCTTGGACATCCACAGGTGATAAGAGCAACAAGAAACATGAGGATGAACGAGATTCGGCAAGTTGGCGTATACATTGAAGATTCCCCCTTTGATGCAACCTACTGTCGGGCCGTGCCCCCATCGAATTCTAGCACAGAGATGTCAAGAATACAACGGTGAACCAATGCCAGTGAACCAATGCCGGTTCGCGCACGTGGTTCCGACCTTGCCTAAGGCGCAATATCCAACGTTGAAACGCGCATTCCCCTGCCAGAATCACTCGCCCGTCATACGGGCGATAGCGGGTATCCGACCTTGCCAATTTCAATAAATGGCAATCCGCCCCAAAAGTATGCAGACTAAGTCCATTCAAGGAATCACACGTGAGGGGGAGAACGATGAAACGCAATTTCGGTTTCATTAACGTCACGACCGCGCTTACACTCGTCTTTGCGCTCACAACTTTGATCACCCATGCTCAAGCACAAGATCCTCAAGGGATGACCATTGAACAGTATCGTGCTGCGCGTAAAGAGGCTGCACACAAACAACGTCGCATCATCATGAATAATGACGGCAACGACGCGCGCACCAAGGACCAGGAGCATACGGTCGACAACTTCCTGATGAATCGCTCGACACCGTTGGCCGGTTCGCAAGTCGATGCGATTTTCTACTGTACCGGCGTCTTCAATCTCTACACACAGCCGAGCACCGAGACAGAACTGCGCGGCCACGGTGATAAGGAATCACTCGACTGGGCGTGGGAATTAACGAAACTCGGAACAGACTCGCTCACGGAAATTATCAAGTTCGCGCATGCGAACAAGATGGAAGCCTTCTGGTCGATGCGGATGAACGATACGCACGACTCCGGGGACAACGCGCTGCTCTGCAAATGGAAGCAGGATCATCCCGACTATCTGATGGGCAAGAAGGGTGACAAGTTCCCCCACGGGGGAGGCCGCTGGTCGGCCGTGAACTATGGATTGCCAGAAGTCCGCGACAAAGTGTTTCGCATTCTGGCCGATGTATGCACCCGCTACGACGTGGACGGGCTTGAACTTGATTTCTTCCGCCACCCTGTCTACTTCAAACCGCAAATGACCGGCGAACCTGTCACGCAAGAGCATTGCGACATGATGACCGAGTTGATCCGTCGCGTCCGCGTCATGACCGAGGATGTCGGTAAGAAACGCGGACGTCCCGTGCTCATTTCGATTCGTGTTCCCGACTCGCTGGGATATGCACAGGGTATTGGACTGGATTGGGAGCGATGGTTGAAAGAAGACCTTGTCGATATCGTGTCGCTCAGCGGCTACTTCCACCTCGAACCGTGGGAGAACATGGTCGCCATCGGTAAGAAGTACGACGCACCTGTATATGCGTGTCTCAGTGGCTCGCGCGTGGTGTCGCCGTCAAATCCCGAAGGTGGACGAGAAGACGCGAAACCCCTATGGCGAGGTGAAGCACGCGCCGCGCTCGAAGCGGGTGTTAGCGGAATCTACACATTTAATCTGTTCAGTCCCAAGAGCGAACTCTTCCGCGAAATGGGCAGTCTCGACACGCTTCCAAAGGCTGACGGACCCTACAAACAGATCACCGGCGATCCCAAGACCATGGAGCGATGGTTGAAGGGAGGCAGCGGATTCCTGAAGTTGCCATTGTAGGGACGCAAACCAATTTCGACCAACCACAATCATGAGGAATTGTCATTCTCAGGCGTCTGATTGTCATCCTGAGCGAAGCGAAGGATCTGGCTTAAGAACGATTCTCTCTGATGCCAGATGCTACGTCCGCCGTAGGCGGACTCAGCATGAAAAACAAAAGTAAGATCCAAGTGTTGTCCTGATGGAGTTGTTGACTGAGAGCGAACCGAAGAAACCGATAAGGACATCGGTCATGTTTGTGTCCGATTCTTCGCCTTGCTCAGCATGACAGAGTGTCGTACTCTCGTGATAGCCAGAGAATTCTCGCCATCAAACAATCTCAGATACTGAGGGAGTGTGTATGAAAAGCACCATTCGGGTTCTTGTATCGTTTGCGTTGTCCATGGGATGCATGTCTCACGCATTCGGCGAAACCATCGACTACGCCGTGTCGTCCCAACGCGACGCGTGGTTGCGGCACCCGGTGCTGGGCGATGCTTCCTTCGATTCATTTACGCATGCGGCGTCAAATCCCATGGTGCGGGGCGCCGCACCCTACGAATGGCCAGTGAACGGCTTTCTCTTCGAAGATCCGGTGAGCGGCAACTGGTACACGTACGTGGGCGAGTACTGCAAGGGCTATGCGATGGTCGAAGACGCGCCGACGCGTTGCGTCGTGTTTCGCTCCAAGGACAAAGGTAAGTCGTGGGAACGCGTCGGCCCCGCTATCGAAGGACGTGGTACGCACGTCTTTGAAGGTGAAGTCGCTGCGCTCGACCATGCCCCGGACGTATGCGTAATCTACGCCGAAGGCCGCTACCACATGAGCTTCGATTTCACGACCTTTGGCATCACCTGGGAGAACGCAGCGAATCCGCCGAAAGAAGCAAACGACGGCGTTGGCTATGCCTGGTCAGACAAACCCGAGGGCCCGTTTCATCCCACGTCGCGTCCCGTGGCAACAACGCGCGACCAGGAATTGTTGCAGGGTAAATACCGGCGGTTATACGCATCGTCGATTATTCGGCGTGCGAACGACTGGGTTGTGCTCACCCTTACGGATTCGGGGCCGTATTTTGGTTGGGCGCTGCTAGGAATGAAGGCAGACAAGCCCGAAGGGCCTTACTCCAAGCCTGCGTTGTTGCTTCATCCCGAACAGGACCGTTTCTATCCGCCGTTGCTCGAGTTCTTCCCTGCGTTTGTCCACGAAGGGTACGTCTACTCTCCGGCGACATCCGTGGCGCTGAATCGCAACTATCAGGGCGTCTTTCGCGCGCCGATTGAAAACATGCTCGAACCGAATGCGTGGGAGTATGTCATGCACGGTAGCGTGTGGCACGCGGACCCGGTTGAAAATGAGTACCACGGAATCTGGGGACAAGCCTTTTCCGGTTTCATTGGAAAGGATGGCGTGTTTCACGTGATGTTCCCCTCGCGCGACAGAAACGGCATGGGGACGATCAACTTCGCCGAGCGCCGGTGGGATGCCCCTTATCGCGAACGCGGCTTTGTCGTCAGCGGACACGAAGGTCTTTCGCTTGCCTTGTTGAAACGCGGCGGCCCGCTGTCGCGTATTGAAATGGAGGCACGTACACACGGAACAGTCTCGTTGGTATGGGACCACTCGGGACCACTCGGACCGAGCAAGAGTACTTCCGGCTCGACGCTACACCCGCTTACGGTGAGAAGATATTCAGGCGTGGAGTTATCCCCAGGCGCTTGGGTGCTCGTGACGGTCGATGCGCAAGGCCAGCGGTCCGTCGTTGCGGAAGGCAAGCGCACAGACACAGAAGAGGTATCCGTCGCGTTACCCTGGGACGATTCGGGTGTCGCAAGCCTGAAGATAAATGGTGCGGATGTGTGGTCTGGGCCGATGCCAAACGGTCCCGGAGCGGTGGCTATCCTCGCCGGCGCGAATAGCCACGCTTCCGTATCGAAGTTTGTCGTCGACGCCCCGCCCTCAACGGCGCAGGTCTCGTACCATTATGTCGAGGCCCTCTTGAACGCAGCCCAGAAGCTCGATGATTGGGAGGTGAAAGACGACGCCCAATTTCGCTATGGCATTGGGTGCATTTCAAAGAACCCAAACGCCCACGTGAAATGGAACGTGGAAGGAAGCGAGTTCACACTGTGGGGTCCAAAAGGACCTGGCTATGGAAAGGCTGAAGTCTTCGTCGATGGCGTTTCAGTCGGCACGGTCGACTTCCACAGCGAAGTGGCCACGCCATCGTCGCCAGTCTTCACCCACAGGTTCCAGCAGGGCACACTGCATGGCGTCCGCGTTCAATCGAGTGAAGGTGTAATGCCGGTCGACAGCATCGACGTGCAAATCTAGTCGACGCTTCCTTATTCCGAATGACGCGAATCAGCGATTGCGCTCTTTCCACAAACCGGGCCTGCGACGTAGGTGCATGATAGCAAGAATCAAGATGGCCTCTTCGCTCGTGACATACAGGAGTCCGTAAGGAAACCTGTGAACCAAACACCGGTGAATGTCTCCTTCGAGGATGGGCCAAGCATGAGGGTAGGCAAGCACTCGTTCTACTGCAAACAAGACTTCTCGTGCGAAGTCTCTTCCTAGTCCTTGCCCGGCAGATTCGTAATAGTCGACGGCATTTTCCAATTCTGCTTCTGCAGCAGGGTGGAATTGGACTCTCACGTCGCGAGTCGTTTGTCGATGCGGGCGAAAACGTCCGTCGCGAGAACGGGTGTTGCCGATCCACTGCGAATCTCGTTCATGCGATCATGCGCCACACGCGCCCACTCCTGGTCGATGGCAGCATCGGAGGGATTAAGCAGGCAGAGAAGTGAGTCAATCAATTGCAGTCGCTTATCGATCGGCAACGACTGAATGTGTTCTACAATATCTTCTGTCTTGATCATGTTGGCTATTCACCGTCCTTGTGGTCAGTATACCATAAGCCACCCAGGACTCAGGTCAGACTTCCGGCAGCATCTGCCGAGGATCGCGCTTGTTGATGATCATGCGAAATCGGCGACCTTCAGTCCCGGCTCCTTAGCCCACGCCACCTGCGCACGGTAGTTGCGGTCGGCCAAGGGATTCTCGACTGCCGATACCTCGCCGTACGTGCCGATGAATTCGAATCCCAGCGAGGCCGCTCCGGGGAACACGCGCGCAACATCGGCCACATAGTCCTTCTCCATCGTTTTCGTCGATGGATTGAACCAATGTAGATACCCGTACATCCGATGTGGTTTCACGCCTGCAAAAGCGGCGGGGAAATCGTCCCTGCGCGACGTGCCCGTGAGCGTGTATTCCCAAACGGTCTTCTTGTTGATGACGTCGAGGTAAGGAATGTCCGGGAAACCCTTGATTCGCTCGAATCCGCGATACGTGCAATCGATGAAGATTCCGTCGGGTTTCTGCGCGTAGGCAAAGTCCATGAGGTCCTTCGTCGCGACGATCGTATCGAGAATATTGCCATCGGCGTCGACGCCAAGGGCCTCGCGCGCTTGGACGGCCTCAGGCGACGGATTAACGATGAAGTCGCCCATCTCGTAATCGACACCGCCTATCGCAAACGTCTCCAGCATCCATTCCAACCCGTCCTTCCACCACGTCTGATTGGCTTTCAAGGAAGGGTCCAAGACCGGCATCACTTCACGCTTGCCGCCTTCTTCAAATGCCTTGCTGACTCGCTCCGGGTACTTCTTAAGGTAAGTGTTGAGGTTGAACGGATGTTCGCCTTCAAAATAGTAACCTCCATACGAGCAGAGTCCGACGCCCGGCAGGATTGAAACGCCGCGGTCTTTCGCATACGTACAGAGTTCTTTTGCCGCATCGACGCCACCGTGCGCGTCACGCAGAAATCCCCAGACGATAATCCCCTTGACGCCAATTGTTGCGCAATAGTCCACGAGCCGTTTGAAGCCCACAAGATACGATTCGGGTCGCTTCAAGTAGGGGAAGGGCACTTCCGACGCGGCCATCTTCGTAGAAATTTGCTCCGGCTCATCGTCCCACGTCATGCGCGCGTCCCAGCACCACAACAACACGTCCATCGACTTAGGCTTCGGAACGGATTCCTGGCCTGACGATACCCCCGGCACATACAGTGCTGCGGTCGTGGCAGCAACGGCTTTCAAAAACTCTCGACGTCGCATAGTGTTCTCCCCCCAGACGTACAATTCGGATGCGCTCGGTAGCGCAGCGCTCGATGAGCGCGGCGCTGGCTAACTGCAAGATTACCAATTAACCGAATCCGGTTGATGACAGCAAACTGTACCGTACTCGCCCGGGTCTGGCAAGAATAGAGGGCCAACGCCATTCGAAGCTGTGTGGTAGAGTGACCCTCGTGTGACTTATACTCAACTCCTCACCTTAATTGGGCGGCTGGTGTTCTCTAAGTCAGGGAGGCAGTGTCATGGACGTGAACGGAAAGGCATTTGTAATCTCGGGCGGTGGCTCGGGCCTCGGGGAAGCGACGGCGCGATTACTGGTTGAATCTGGTGGTCAGGTCGTAATAGCCGATATGAACGAAGAGAACGGAATTCGCGTAGCAGGAGAACTGGGAAATCGGGCCCGATTTGTCTCCACCGACGTAACCAAAGAAGATCAGGTTAAGGCAGCGGTCGAAGCCGCGGTAGAAACGTTTGGCGGAATTCACGGTGCGATTAGTTGCGCGGGCGTTGGCATGGCCATGAAGATTGTCGGCAAAGGGGGCCCGCACGGCCTCGAAGTCTTCAAGACCGTGATCGATATCAATCTAGTCGGGACATTCAACGTAATCCGATTTGCAGCCCACGCAATGATGAAGAACGAGCCGAATGACGGCGGCGAACGCGGTGTCATCATCAATACGGCGTCAGTTGCGGCGTTCGACGGCCAAATTGGTCAAACAGCATACTCCGCTTCAAAGGCGGGCATCGTCGGCATGACACTTCCCGTCGCGCGCGATCTCTCTAAATCTGGTATTCGCGTGGTGACGATCGCGCCCGGCCTGTTCGATACCCCGCTGCTTGCTCTTCTGCCTGAACCGGCGCGGCAATCGCTCGCCGAGTCCATTCCCTTCCCGAGCAGACTAGGAAAGCCGTCAGAGTTCGCAGCCCTCGCAAAACACATCATCGAGAACCCCATGCTGAACGGCGAGACTATTCGTCTCGATGGCGCGATTAGAATGGCTCCGAAGTAGTGTAGGTTTGTTTCTACTTTCCCGGAAACTGTGGTGGGCGTTTTTCCATAAACGCGAGGACCCCCTCGCGGAAATCCTCGGACCCGAAACTCTCCATCATCTCGTTCACCGCACTATCGACAGCATCGCCGAGATTCGTAAGCATGGCCCCCCAAACCTGTCGCTTGATGACTCGCATGGATCGCGGCGACGACAATGTCGCAAGTTGCGTGGCATAGGCCCGCACCGTGGGGAGGAGGTCATCGTGAGGGACCACTCGGGTTACCAAGCGCATACGCAAGGCCTCTTCCGCATCGATCATGCGCGCGGAATACAGGAGATCAAGTGCATTGTCGATGCCGACGATTCGCGGTAGCAACCATGAGATTCCGTGTTCAGCGATGAGCCCGCGTTGTGCGAACGCCGTTCCGAATCGCGCCACATCGCTTGCGAATCGCATGTCGCAATAGAGGGCGTGGACAAGCCCGATTCCTACAGCGGGACCGTTTACCGCCGCGATGATGGGCTTGCTTACTGACGGCGGAAATGAGTACTGCTTCCTAAAGTCCTCCGGAACGGTCTGTCCGCCGCCGAACGACACTGTGCCAGCTTCCAATTCGGATGTGTCGACTTCTCCGCTCATCACGCTGCTCAGCAATCCCATGTCCGCGCCTGCGCAGAAACCTCGGCCTGCTCCCGTGACGACAATCACACGCACCGCATCGTCCCGTTCAGCCTCTGCCAACGCTTGCTTGTACTCGGACTCCATCTTGAAGGTCCAAGCATTGAGTTTGTCAGGGCGATTCAGTGTTACCGTGGCGATGTTGTCGCTGACTTCGTAGATGATCTCTGCGTAAGGCACGGTGAATCCCTCCTCTGCTTAGGGAGTCTCTTCTGGACAGCTCGGTTGCAGCCGGGGAGTTGAGTGACTCCCTCGCGAGATGAGAGTACTTACCTTGAGCACGGTTCGCAAACCGGCACTGAAACTGCCGAACTCCAGCGGTCGATAGTGCATATTCATCGTGCTGCGCTTTGTTGGTAGTCGTTTTCGCCATGGTCGGTTACCGGTTGGGAGAGTGTGGAAGTGAGCCTGGTTAACGTCAGGCCCAAAACCGTGTTCGAGTGGCACTTCGGGTTGGCGACGCAAAAATAGAATAATGCACTTAGTGCGATGTGCTTCTTCCGGTGCATTTCCCACCTGTTAGTCGTCGATACAACTCCGCCCGCGCAGAAGAGTGGGTAGCCTTGTCAGTATAGAATCTCAATCTCTTGGAGGGAACAGCGAATTGGCGTCTGTTTCTTTCGTAACACGTTGCTGTAATTGGCTTTACATGTATACTTCTTCGATAACACAAGTCATAGGCGCAGACCTACAATATATAGGCGCTTCTGTCAACAAAATACTTCCAATTGCGGCGGACTGTCTGATATACTGAGACTCACCACAATATGTAGGGTTGGAGTGTCTTCGTGAACGGTCTCAAGCGAAAAGTCCACTTCGTCGGGGTCGGCGGCATCGGAATGAGCGGCCTCGCCGAAATCTTGCTCAATCTCGGATATCAAGTCTCGGGATCAGACCTCAAATCCTCAGAGATTACGCAACGGCTCGTCGAGCGAGGTCTTACGTTCGCTGAGGGCCACGCCGCAGCCAATGTCGGCGACGCAGCTATCGTGGTGATCTCCGCCGCGGTCCCCCAAGACAATCCTGAAGTTCTGGTCGCGCGCCAGCGCAATGTGCCGGTCATTCATCGGAGTGACTTGCTGGCGGACTTGATCCGACTGAAGCCCAACGCAGTGGTTGTCGGAGGCACGCACGGAAAGACCACGACCACGTCCATGATCAGCGCGATTCTCGACAACGCAAATATCGGCGCGACGAGTGTGATTGGCGGCATCTTGCACCGCAGCGGCACCAATGCGCGCTGGGGGACTGGTGACTTCATTGTCGCGGAGTCCGACGAGCACGACGGCTCGTTCCTGCGATTGCATCCGACGATCAGCGTCGTCACGAATATCGACGCGGAACATCTCGAGTACTACGGCACGCTCGACAACATCAAGCGCGCTTTCGTCGAGTTCAGCAATGGGGTGCCATTCTACGGATTTGTAATTGCCTGTTGGGACGACCCCAATGTGCGCAGCATCCTCCCCGAAATCCAAAGCGTGTGCGTCACGTTTGGTCTTGAAGAAGGCGCCGGCCTGATTGGTTCAAACGTAGGTTTGTGCTCGACGAATGCCGCAAAATCGAAGGCCTCCCAGTTGGCGGGCCTGTGCATGCGAATGGACGTCACCAGCCTGGACCCGCGCTTGCAGGTGACCGGCAAGCTGGGGACTCTGACATTCAACGCAATCGGGGCGCACAACGCGCGAAACGCCCTGGCAGCCTGTGCCGTGGGGTTGTGCTTGGGAATGAAGTTCCCGCAAATCGCCGACGGATTGAAACTATACGACGGTGTCCAGCGTCGCCTGCAAGTGTGCGGCGAGAAACGCGGCATCACCGTGGTCGAAGATTACGCGCACCATCCCACCGAAATCGCGACAACTTTCGAAGCAGTTCAATGGGTGGAACCGAAGCGGATCATTGGCGTATTCCAGCCACACCTATTCAGCCGCACGAAATTTTTCTACGAAGACTTCGCAAAGGTCCTCAGCCGTTTCGACCGCGCCATCGTTACGGACATCTATCCCTCGCGCGAAGAGCCTATGCCAGGAGTGGATTCGGGTCTGATTATCGATGCGGCGCGCAAGCGAGGCGCAACGCATGTAGAGCTTGTCAACGATATGAACGCGGTGCCAGCGGTCCTGGCTCCCGACCTTGAACCCGGCGATGTAGTCTTGATTCTCGGGGCAGGCACCATCAACCGCATCGCTTGGCCCATGCTTGAGGCCATTCCCGAATCATGACGACGCGCGCATTGACAATGCGAACTCCGCGCCGCGGCGCAACAGGGCGTTCCATTCGCAGGAACGCCACCTCTATTTTTTTGACACTCGTAGTTGCCATCCTCGCAAGCATGGTTGGCTATCTGGCATTTCTGAATGTGCAAGACTCGGACTATCTGCAACTAAAGACAATTCGCGTAGAAGGCACGGAGACTCTTACGCCCGAGCGCGTGGTTGAGATTTCCGGCCTCACAAACGAAGACAACATCCTCTTCGTTCGCACGTCGTCTATCCGAGGCAGACTCATCGCTGAACCGTACATCGAAAAGTGTCGAGTGGCTCGCATTTTTCCCGACATGGTTTCCATCAAGATTGTGGAGCGTAAGGTCGCCGCGGCACTAATGGCCCACAACCGCGTCTATGCGATTGACCCGGAAGGGATCGTTCTGCAGCGGCTTGAACCAGGCGCAATCGTTCCCGGACCGATGATCACCGAAGTCCCAGAGTTGGGCACCGTAGAAGTGGGCGGCATAGTGAGGCAACGTGCCTTGATGGAGGCGATGGAAGTCTGGAAAGCCTTCTGCGCCACCCAAATGTCTAAGGAAGTGACCGTTTCGGAACTGGCCGCCCACGCCCCAAACGATATTCGAATGTATTGCGACGAGTTGCGGTACGAGATCCGTTGGGGTCGTGGAGACTACGAGTCTCAAGCGAAGCGGCTCGACGTTTTGTGGCGGGAAAAGAAGGGATGTCTGCCCTGCCTTGAGTACTTGGATGTGCGCTTCGGCAGGGACTTGGCCTGCAAATAAGTAAGGAAGCATGGATAGCGAATTGTCCGGAAAGGGAAGGAGCGGCCGCGAATCGGCAAGCAGGGAAGAGCTTGCCGGAACCGGGCCTTACTGTTGGGAGAGCGTCCAATGACTATGGGATTCTGCGACGAATTTACAAGCTTTGATCAGCAAGCCATCATCAAGGTTGTCGGTATCGGCGGCGGTGGTGGTAACGCCGTCGGACGCATGATCGAGGCCGGACTCAGAGACGTCGAGTTCATCACGGTCAACACGGATGCCCAGGCGTTGAAGCATTCGCCCGCCGGAACGCGTCTTCAAATCGGCGAGGTGGGCCTCGGCGCTGGCGCCAAACCCGAGATGGGGGAGAAGGCAGCGCTCGATGACCGCGACCGCATTGGAGAGGTCCTGGCGGGAGCTGACATGATCTTCCTCACTGCGGGTCTCGGCGGTGGCACAGGCACGGGCGCAACGCCGATCGTGGCCGAAATTGCCCGCGAAACAGGCGCGCTGACCGTCGCCATCGTCACGCTGCCCTTCAAGTTCGAAGGCCGAGGCCGAATGGACAACGCCATAAAAGGCTTAAAGGCCCTCCAGAAGAAAGTCGATGCGCTTATTGTCGTTCCGAACGAACGGCTGGCACTTCTCTGCCACGAGAACATCTCCTTCTTGAACGCGTTCTGTCTGGCCGACGAAGTGCTGCACAATGGCGTGAGGGCCATCTCCGAACTTATCACAGTCACCGGTCTGATCAACCTCGACTTCGCCGACGTGCGCACGATCATGCGCGACAGCGGACGCGCACTGATGGGTATCGGCACTGCGGAAGGCGACAAGCGCGGACTTCGTGCCGCGCAGGAAGCCATTGTCTGTCCGTTACTCGAAAAATCTACCATCGACGGGGCTATGGGAGTTATAGTAAACGTCAAGGGTGGAAGCGATATGGGCATGAAGGAAGTGCTCGAAGCGGTTACTACGGTTCAGAAAGCGGCTCATCCTAACGCAAACATCATTTTCGGCGCGGTCGTCGACGACGAACCTCGCCCCGAAATGCAGGTGACAGTTATTGCGGCAGGTTTCCCCTTTGAGGCTATGGCCGATACAGACCGCTACGAAGACGCCGTTACACTGACCCTGGAGGTCGCGGAAGACATCCATCAGTCGGTGTTACCGCAACCTCTTCCGGATCCCGAACCCATGCCGGCTTCCGTGACCGCGCCGAAAAAGAAGAAGGGTGCTGCCGCCGAACAAGAAGAATTCCTGTTCCCCAACGAAGATCCCGCTACGATGGATGAACCGCACGAAGTGGTCACCATCAACTTCTCGAGGGACCAGGAAGAGGACATGGGTATTCCCGCATTCATGCGGAAGAGGATGAAACGCTCTTGACGCTTTTGCAGCAATTGCTTCAACGGGCCATTCAGAAGAACGCCTCCGATATTCATATCAAGACCGGCAGACCTCCGTGTTTCCGCATTGACGGGGAAATGGTGCCTCGCAAACGCACCATGACCTCCGAAGATGTCGATGCCGTACTCTCGGAGATATTGAGCGATTCGCAGAAGGCCACCCTGCGCAGGCGTGGAGAAGTCGACCTTGCCCACCAGGATCCGGAATTCGGGCGCTTTCGCGTCAATGCCTTCCGTCAACGTGGCACGATTTCCGTGGTCATGCGGCGAATCAAGAGCGAAATTCCGAACTTCGAAGAACTCCACTTGCCTAGCGCCGTGGAGCGGTTTGCGCGTGTTGCGCGCGGCCTTATCCTGATTACGGGCACGACCGGCAGCGGAAAATCGACCACACTTGCGGCCGTAATCGACCACATCAACGAAACGCGCAAGTGTCACATCGTTACGGTCGAAGACCCTATCGAATACACGCACAAGGACAAAATGTCCTTGGTGAACCAGCGCGAAATCCGTATCGATACCGAGAGCTTCTCGACAGCGCTGCGCGCGGCCATGCGCCAAGACCCGGATGTGATCCTCGTGGGCGAAATGCGCGACCTGGATACCTTTCAGGCGGCTATCAGCGCCTCGGAAACGGGTCACCTCGTGTTCAGCACCCTGCATACCGCCGACGTTATGCAGACCATTGACCGCATTGTCGACCTCTTCCCTTCAAATCAGCAGGACCAGGTTCGCTCGCAATTGTCTCTAAACCTCAAGGCCATCATGTGCCAGCGGCTGCTGCCGCGAGCCAGCGGCGTGGGTCGCGTCCCCGCTTGCGAGGTCATGTTCAATACGCCCGCCGTGCAGAAGCTGATCAAGGAAAACCGAGTCAACAAGATCCCCATGGCCATTCAGCAAGGCCGCGAAGACGGCATGCAGTCATTCAATGACAGCCTCTATTCGCTCATAAAAGGGAAGCTTATCACCCTGGAAACGGCCATGGAGGTCTCGGACAACTCTGCTGAGCTCAATCTCATGCTCCAAGGCATCAAGCTCGGGCAGATGCGCGGTGGAATCCTCGGCGAGGCCGACAAATAACCTCAGCACCGAGCGCCGAGTCTCAAACTTGAGACTTTTGATTTAGTAGTCTGCGCTGTCGTCGGTGTATTCCTTATAGGGGTCTTTCGTTGCAACCTTCTGCACTGTAAGGGCATAATACTCATGGTCAGTTGGTGTCGAGACAGGTTTTGCCCTTTTCTCGCAACCCAAGTCTCAAATCCGAGTCGTAAGCGCATTCCGGCCAGCCGTGATAGCAACGGAGGAGATACCCTTATGAAGTCATTGAGGCAGGCAGGGTTATGCCTGATCGTGGCAGTCCTTCTTTTGACATTTGCGAGCAATGGACAGGAGCCAGCCCCCCAAGCTGCGCCCGCAGACGCGCCAGCCGCCACCACTCCCGCCCCTATCCAGATTGAGCCGGCTGCTGCCGGTACCTCAGCCTCCCAAGACCCCGGGGCAGACGTAGCTCATAGCGCATCGGCCAGTGACGAGCTGACTCAGATTACCCTCTGGAACATGATTAAGTGGGGTGGCGCCATTCTCTGGGTGATTATGATACTGAGTGTCATTACCCTCTTCCTGGCCATCTACCTGCTTGCGACCGTTACGCCCCGGCGCGAAGTCCCGCCAACTTTCGTAAAGCGCGCGCATTCGCAATTGAAAGCCGGTGACCTCCGTGGCGCGTACCAGATGTGCGAAGAACGCGACGAGATCATCGCAAACGTGTTGCGGGCGGGTCTGAAGATGCACGGTCACGACCGGTACGTTATCCAGGAGGCAATGGAGAGCGAAGGGGAGCGCGGCGCCAGCGCACTCTGGCAGCGAATATCCTATTTAAACAACATCGGATCGCTCGCACCGCTTCTTGGTCTGCTGGGTACCGTTTGGGGCATGATCGGAGCTTTCGGAACCATCGCGATGGCGGACTCCCAGGCACGCAGTATTGCCATGGCCACCAACGTATCCAAAGCCATGATCACAACCCTGGCCGGTCTGCTCCTCGCGATTCCCGCGCTTTTCATCTACTACTACCTCAGAGGTAGGGTCATTCGCATTGTCTCCGAGGTTGAGGCGCAAGCGACAGAGTTTATCGAACTGCTTACGCGGAGCAGAGAATCATGAGAATCTCAAGGCGTTTCGAGGAACAAACGGAGAGCATTCAACTCGCGCCGCTGATCGACATCGTATTCCTGACATTGGTCTTCTTCATGACGACCACCGTCTATGGAGCGCTGGAAAGCGAAATCGACGTCTCGCTGCCGACTGCTAACAGCGCTTCGCCCATCGAGCGGACGCGTGGAGAGATCATTATCAACGTGAAGGCGGATGGCGCCATTGTGCTGAACAACCGCACCCTCACCATCCCCGAACTTCAAGACGTGTTGTATCAAGTGGCCGAGAACTTTCCCGGCGGCGCCGTGATTATTCGCGGTGACGGGAATTCCGCGTTGGGGCAGTCCATTGCAATTCTGAATTGTTGCCGCAACGCGGACATACAGAACGTTTCCTTTGCCGCGATCAAGGAGGACCGTCGAGGAGCGCCCTGAAATGCCGCGAACCGTTACCGTTATGTCTCGCTGTAAGAAACTTGCCGTGCTGCTCGCTTCGGTGTGTGTGGCGTTTGTCAGCTCGGCTGACGAACCCGGACAAGCCGAGTTCGAGTTGGCCAATGGATTGTTCGCGCGCGGCTATTTCGAAATGGCCGCGCAATCCTATCGTGAATACATCGAGAAATTTCCCGGCAGCCCAAACGCCGCGGATGCCTTGTACATGCTTGGCGAATCCGAATATAGCCTCAATCGGTTCGATCAAGCACTCGACGCTTTTAACAAGTACATAGATACAACAAAAGAAGGCGTTCGCCGTCAACGTGCGCTAAATCACAAAGGCGAAATCCTCTACCGGCAAAAGAAGGTGGATGAGGCCGCATCCATCTTCGGCTCCTTGGCAGTTCCCGACGCGCCTGCCGAAGTGCGCGCAGACGCGCTGTATAATCTGGGAAGGCTCGAATACGACCGCAAGAACAACGAAGCCGCCGCAAACGCATTTCGGACCATCATTGAGCAGATTCCCGATTCGCCCCTGTCGCCGTACGCGCGGTATCAGTTGGCCCTGGTCTACCTCGCTCAAGGGAACATCGAAGGTGCCGCAACAGAATTCTCGGGAGTTGCATCCAGTTCCGCGGAAGAAAAGTATCGTTTGGAAAGCCGTTTCCGCGCTGCCGAGGCCTATGATCAGATAGGCTGGTACGAAGCTGCCGAGAAAGCTTACTCGGATCTTCAGAAGGAATTCCCCGATTCCGAGTATTCCGAACGCGCCGCATACGGCCAGACATGGGCTCTGTACCATGCGGGCAAGCTGGATGACGCCGAGGCCGCGGCGCGCGCCCTTCTGGACAAGAACCCCAGCGCTCCCGGCGCAGCGGCGATGAAGTACCTGCTGGCCAATATTACGCAGCAGCGAAAAGAGTACGACAACGCGGTTGCGGCATACCGTCAGATCCTCAAAGACTATGCAGACTCGCCGTTTGCCGCACGCGCACAATACAAGATCGCATGGACGCTGTATCTCGCAGGGAAACCCGAAGAAGCCAAGCAAGAGCTTGCGGCCTTCCAGGGTGAAGATGTTGACCCGGCCATTCAGGGCGATTCCGCATTTCTGAGAGGCTGTATCTTGTTCGGCGAAGGCAACTACAACGACGCGTACCAGGAGTTCAGGCTGGTCGCGGAGAAGTACACGACGAGCGAGTTCAGCGCCGAAGCCCTGTTCAAGATGGGAGAGACGCTGGCCAAGCTTGGCAGAAATGACGAAGCTGCCACGGTCTTTAAAGCATTCGCCGCAAAGTACCCGACCAGCCCTCTCGTGCAGGAGGCAATCCTCCGCGTGGGCGATGCCAAATTCTTCACCGCGGCCTTTAAGGATGCGGTAGACGAGTACAAGCGAATTCTTGAAACCAATCCCGATCCCGTCACGCAAGAGAACACGCTGTATCGCCTCGCGATCACCTATCACAACATGCAGGATTATCAGGCAAGCGCCGACACCTTTAAGCAGATTGTCGATACGTTTGCGCAGAGCGCGCACCGTCCTGAAGCTTTTCTCCGAATTGCGGACAATTATCTGCGTGAATCCAAGGACCCCGTAAAGGCGATTGAGAATTACCAGGCCGCATATGACGCCGACCCCAAAGGCGTGTACGCCGGCCGTGCGTTGGAAGGGCTTGCGCTTGCGCGCTATACAACCAACGACCTCGATGGGGCGGCCGAGGTCTTCACGCGAATTATCGGTGAATTCCCCAACGTCCGTTTGAGTGAAATGAGCTATGCGTGGGTCGGGCAGTATCTCTTCGATAAGGAGAAATGGGCGGAGTCCGCGGCTGCGTTTGAGGCCATGCTCAAGGCAATTCCCGAGTATCCGAACCCCGAACGTATCCGCTTCAAGATCGCAGAGTGCAGCGAACGGGCAAACAATCAGGACGCTGCAATCAAGCTGTACGATGAAGTCGTGAAGGCCGCTCCGTTGAGCGGCACCGCTATTGACGCCAAGTTCCGAATGGCAGAATTGTACGAGGCCAAGAAACAAGGCGACAAGGCCTTCGCATTGTACGAAGAAGCGGCAAACACAAATACCGGCGACACCGCGGCTCGAGCCCGCTTCAGGCTTGCGGAACTCTTGGAGGGGAAGAAGGAATACGAAGCCGCCGCCAAGAGCTATATGCTCGTGGCGATACTCTTCTTGCACGCGGAACTCTCTCCGGAATCGTTGTGGCGCGCCGGGCAGTGTTTTGAGAAAATGAATAGCCCCGACCAAGCGGTACGCGCGTTTGAGGATGTGATCAAGGAATATCCTGACAGCGAGCAAGCGGCGAAAGCGAAAGCGCGGCTCGCAGAACTCGGTAAGGCGGCTTCCTGAAATGATAAGCAAGCGATCAATCTTGGCAATTAGCGCCAGTGCATCGCTCGTTGCCCACGGAATTCTCCTTGCTGCTTCGCCGAATCTGCATATCATGGCTAGCGCCCTGCCCCCGGAGACAGTGCTGAAGCCATTTCGCGTTCGCCTAGTCCAGGATGCGGACACGCGACGTCCCGACACGCGCTTGGAAAATGGATCGGGCGCGCTTGGATCGGAGCCAGGCTCTATCGATGAGTTGTTGAACCGCATGACAGAGCGTCTCTCGCCGGGGAATAGCGGAGAGAGCGCCCCCGTCGAGGTGCCCGATCTCGCCAACCGCCTTGCCCGCGAGCCCATGCAGCCTTTGTCAGAGCAGCAGTCCGCTGACGCGGTAATGCAGCAGATGGACGCCAAGATCTTGGAAATCTCGCAAGACATCGCTCGTCGCGAGATCCAGATTGAACGCAGGCTAGTTGCGCCGAGTCCCGATCGCATTCTTGAAAAAGACGAGTTGCCCACGCTGCGTAGCAGTACCGCCGCCATTGCCGACGAAGTCATTGTCTTTAATCCCGATCAAGGAACAGGTGCTCTCGGCGCCGGTGGAGCGGTTGCATCGGGCGCTCCGTCGCAAGGTGCCGGAGCCGCATTACCCGTAGAGGCTCCCGCGCGTGAACCAGGCGTGATGGCGGATGTGGCCCACCGTCCGGCAGAAAGAACATTGCCCGAATTGCCGGTTGAACGTGTCATCGCGCGCGCGCCGGTCGTGTCGGATATTCAGAAGAAGAACACGCGAAAGCCTCTGGATGACGTCGTTAATCTGGATTTGCAGACCTTTGTTCCTCCGGGAGAGCGCGAAGGCTTCTTCCGCCTGCAAATTGCGCCCAAAGACGGCCAAAACATCGCCCCGCTCGCGAAGGATGTCACCTTCATCATTGATGCTTCGAATAGCATCACACAACGCAAACTGGATGAAACTGTCAAAGGTGTCCGGAAGATGGTCGCGGACCTGCGTCCCGATGACCGCTTCAATGTCGTCATCTTCCGCGATACCCCGACCTTGTTTCAGGCGCGTCTGGTGCCTGCCTCGGATGAGACGAAGAAAGCTGCCGCTCAGTTCCTGACCGGTGTCGTGTCGAAAGGCGAAACCGACGTCTACCAGGGTATCCTTCCCGTTGTGACAGAGCAGCCTCGTCCAGGTGTGCCTGGGATTGTCCTCGTGATGAGTGACGGCCGGCCAACTTCCGGAATCAAGGACAGCCGTACCATCATTAATTCGCTCACCGACGAGAATGCGCTTCGCCAGACCATCTTCGCATTTGGCGGCGGGAAGACCGTGGACCAGAAACTGCTGGACCTTCTGGCCTACCGAAACAAAGGCGAAGCCTCGGTTGTACCGCAAATCGAATCCATTGGCAGCGAGCTTCCGAGATTCTTCAGCCGACTGAGTGATCCCATCCTTGTGAATTGTGTTGCGGACTTCGGCGGGCTGGACGGTAACAACATCTTCCCCAAACAGATCCCTGACTTCTACAAAGGACAGGCCGTTACCATCTATGGCCGCTTCGATCCGTCGAACAACCGCTTATTTGCCATGCGTCTCACGGGAACAGCCGGCTCCGACGAAAAGGAGGTCGTGTTTCAAGCCGATCTGACGGAGGCCAAGCGTGGCGATCAAGAAATTGCCCGCAATTGGGCATTCCAACGCGTGTATTGGCTTATCGGCGAGATGACACGCGTGGGTGAAACGCCTGAACTCCTTGCCGAACTGCGTAGTCTCGCCAAGCAGTACAATATCCGCACGAGCTATGACTGACGACGGCTCCGGCCCGGGTCCAACGCGCGCGAGTTTCCTTCTAGCGGCACTTACCGAGCCTGCTCCCGCGGTTCTCAGAGCGCTTACTGAAGTCTATGGGTCTGACGAATCGCTATGCGCGGAACGCATGAAATTGGTGCGGCGCGTGCTCCAGACACACATCGAGCGCTTTGGCGATGAACCCGTGCGCCTATTCCGCAGCCCTGGCCGCATCAACCTTCGCGGTATGCACGTCGACACGCACGGCGGTTATCTAAACCTCATGACACACCATCGTGAAGTGGTTGTCACGGTAGCGTCATCGCAAGACGGCTGCGTCACATTCTCAAATATCGACTCCGACTTCGCGGATACGGTCTTTCCTCTCCACGATGAGAATGCCTCGTTCTCCGGGCATGCCACGTGGCTTGATTACATCACTTCTTCCGGTGTTGAGAACCGGGTGGCCACTCGTAGAGGCGATTGGTCGAACTACGTGCGGGGCGCTGTGCTCCGAGTGGCGCTCCAATTTCCGCGCGAGTCCATCGAAGGATTCCACGGTGTCGTCGGAAGCGACATTCCTAGCGGAGCCGCGCTGAGCTCGTCTGCGGCATTATGTCTGGCCCTCATCTCCGCGACGCTGTCCCATATCGGGAGACGCGTATCCGCTGAGGACTTGATAGTCATGGCGCAAGACGCGGAATGGTACACAGGCTCCCGATGTGGGCGCAGCGATCAGGCCGCCGAAGTCTTGGGCAAAAGAGACTCCGTGGTCAATGTTGTATTGACGCCGTTTTCGGAGGTAATTCGACGCGCGAGTTACACGAAGCTGGGAGATGACGTCCGCATCCTTGTTATCAACTCCTTCACCAAGCGGTCCATCAGCGGCATGCAATTGGTCGACTACACCCGCAACCGGTTTGCCTACTCGATGGCCATGGAAATCGCACGTCAAGAGTGCGAAAGGGCAGGAGTGCCGCCGGCGCGCGCTGAGCGGCTCTCCACACTCGCCAGCCTTTCGCCTTCGCAACTAGACGACCTCGGGGGGTCGCATTTTCTCTACGCGCTTCTTCGCCGGATACCGGAAGTTATGAGTCTCGATGACTTGCGCGAACGATACAAGCTTCCCAACTTGGATGCCGCTTATGAGCAGTACTTCGGGACCGTCTCCGAGACTCTGCTCCCCACATCCTTCAGCTTTCGGGGACCCCTGCTTT
>JAIBAQ010000009.1 GCA_019695095.1 Candidatus Hydrogenedentota bacterium | reverse complement strand
CTCGACGTCTTTTCGAAGCTGCGAGATCATTAGCGGAGATTGTATAAGTCTTCCCATCACTATACAAACGGATTGCAGAGCAGTCCGGAAGCTAACAAAAAGGGGAAATGTGCTCTATGCCGTGTCTAGCAGTCTGCGAGACTCTTAAGTCCTGATCGCCCCGTCCTGCCCGTTGCGATCACCACGCGATTCCGGCTACTGTTATTCCTCCTGGTGACATCGCAATGAATGGGCCGCCCGTGTGGGCGCATTGTCGTTGGAGGGATCTGCATGTCCTGCCATCACGAAGTCTGCCGCAGCCATCTTACCCCGCTCACGTTCATCGAACGCAGCGCGCACGTCTATCGCCACAAGACAGCGGTCGTATACGGCGACACGCGCTACACGTATCGCGAATTCTCCCACCGCATCCACCGCCTGGCGTCCGCTTTGCGAAATGCGGGCCTTCAAAAGGGCGACCGAGTCGCGTTTCTTTGTCCCAATATCCCACCCATGCTGGAGGCGCATTTCGCGATCCCTTCGGCCGGTGGCGTGCTCGTATGCATCAATACAAGGCTTGCGCCCGCCGAGATTGAATACATCCTCAACCACTCCGGGTCGCGCTACCTGTTCGTGGACACGGAGTTCGCGGACTTGATTCGTCCCATTCGTGAGAACCTGACGACAGTCGAACGCATTATTGACGTTGCGGATCTTCCGGATGGCGTGGGCTTCGGCGAAACGCACTATGAGCAGTTCCTGGCGCAAGGTTCGCCTGCCCCACTCCCATGGGTGCTCGACGACGAAATGGACACCATCTCGATCAATTACACCAGCGGGACTACAGGCAAACCGAAGGGCGTCATGTTCTCGCATCGGGGCGCGTATCTCAACGCGCTTGGTACGTCACTGGAAGTTGGCCTTACGGCAGATAGCACGTTCTTGTGGGTGGTGCCCATGTTCCACTGCAACGGCTGGTGCGCCCCGTGGGGCGTCACCGCGCACGGCGCTATTCATGTGTGCATGCGCAAAGTCGAGCCTGAAACCGCTTGGCGCTTGATAGCGAGCGAAGGGGTCACCCATTTTGCGGGCGCACCGGTCGTCTTGATTAGCCTGCTGAATCACGCGAGTCGGCCGCAACGGCTGGTGAAACCCGTAACGGTTACGACCGGCGGTGCTCCGCCCTCGCCAACACTCGTGGAGCATATGGAGGAGATCGGGGCACGCATCGTTCACATTTACGGCCTCACCGAGACCTACGGCCCTTACACCATCTGCGCGCCGCAACAGCATTGGCGCAGCCTCTTTCATGACGAGCGCGCCAAGCTGATGGCGCGTCAAGGCGTTCGGTTTGTTATGGCCGATGGTTTGCGCGTGGTCGATGACGACATGAACGATGTGCCCGCCGACGGAAAGACCATGGGCGAGGTCATCATGCGCGGCAACATCGTGATGAAAGGCTACTACAACGAACCAGAAGCCACGGCCCAGGCGTTTCGGGGCGGCTGGTTTCACAGTGGGGACCTGGCGGTACTCCATCCCGACGGCTACATCGAATTGCGCGATCGCAGCAAAGACATCATTATCAGCGGCGGCGAAAACATCTCGTCGATTGAAGTGGAGCAAACATTATACAAGCATCCCAGCGTGTTGGAGGTAGCCGTAATTGGCGTGCCACACGAGAAATGGGGCGAGACTCCCAAAGCATTCGTGACACTCAAAAGCGGCGCAAAGGTCACCGAGGAAGGACTCATCGAGTTCTGCCGAGAGAAGATGGCCCACTTCAAATGTCCCACGTCCATCGTCTTCGATGTCCTTCCGAAGACCAGCACCGGCAAGATTCAGAAGTACGTGCTGCGAAATAAGGAATGGGCGGGCCACGACAAAATGATTCAAGGCGCGTAGGCCGCAAAGCCATTCACGCAGGGACTATCTCTGTCAAATAGACGCGCGCCGGTCACGCTGCTACAATCCGCGCTTTCTGTTAAGAAAGGTTGCGGAAAGAAGCTGTGTCGTCGCTATTGGAAGGATTGAATCCCGAGCAGCGGGAAGTAGTCACCACCACGGATGGTCCTGTGCTCGTACTTGCGGGCGCTGGAACCGGAAAGACGCGCGCCGTGACGCGCCGCATTGCCTATCTCGTCAAGCGCGGCCTTGCGCAACCCGAAGAAATCCTTGCGGTCACCTTTACCAACAAAGCCGCTGGTGAGATGCGCGAGCGCGTCGCCGAACTCGTCGGCGGCAAACGAGCCACGGGCATATTGCTGTCCACCTTTCACTCGTTCTGCGTTCATGTGTTGCGCGCGGAAATCGAGACGATGGGCTATCGGCGAAACTTCTCCATCGCGTCCGAAAGCGATGCGCGCACGTTGTTGCGCCGCGTACTCGAAGACCTTGCCGACTCGACGAGAGTCGGCATGAGCGCCGATGAGTTGCTCAGCCGCATCAGCCTGTTTAAGAACGGCGCGGGAGATAATGGCGACAATGCGGGGGAGGCGGGCGAAAAGTCCGACGACAAATACGCGAAGTGGACGCCGGAAATCATCGACCGTTATCAATCGGCGTTGCGCGCCGCGAATACCCTCGACTTCGACGATCTTCTGGCGCTGACATTGCGTCTTTGGCGCGAGCATCCCGGCATTTTGAAGCGCTATCAGCAACGTTTCCGTTATGTGATGGTCGACGAGTTTCAGGACACCAACCCGGTACAGTTTGCACTGTTGCGGAATCTGGTCGCTGTGCATCGCAATCTCTGCGTCGTCGGCGATGACGACCAGGCCATCTATAGTTGGCGGGGAGCAGGTATCGAGAACATCGTGGAATTCGAGAAGCATTTTGCCGACGCGCGCGTAATCCGCCTTGAGCAGAATTACCGCTCTACGAAGGTGGTTCTTAATGCCGCAAACGCCGTTATCGCGAACAATCAATACCGGCGCGAGAAGAAGCTATGGACGACTCAGGATGCGGGTCGCGAAATCGATTGGCTTATTACGGGCGACGATGAGCACGAAGCCAAGGAAGCGGTTGCCTGGTTTCAGCACATTCGCCAGCGAACGGGCGCGGCGTTCAAGGATTTCGCGATTCTATACCGCTCAAATATTCAATCGCGTCCATTTGAGATCGCATTCCGTCAGGCGGGCATACCCTATGCCGTATTCGGCGGCCAGGCCTTTTTCGAGCGCGCCGAAGTAAAAGATATCGTGGCCTATTTGCGTGTACTCGCGAATCCCCGCGACGAGTCCGCGTTTTTGCGCGTTGTAAACGTGCCTCGCCGCGGCATCGGCGATGCCACCCTGCACGAAGTGCACGAACTCTGCCGAGTAGAATCGCTTACTCTGGGCAAGAGTCTCGCAGCGGTGCTGATCCGCGGAAAGGCCCCGCAGCAGGCGGCAAATGGCATTCGCGATTTCCTCGATCTACTCACCGATTTCCGGCGCAGATTACGTGATGGCAAACAGCGGTTGTCCGACTGCGTGCGCGAACTTGTCGATCGCATCGATTACCGCGGCGAATTGGGACGTGTCTGCAAGACACCCGAGCAGGCGGAAATACGCTGGAATAACGTCATGGCCGTAGCCGACGCGATTGCCGAGTATGAGTCACGGTTTACCAATCCCTCTCTGGCGGGATTTCTGGATGAAAGCTCGTTGGATGGCGCCTGGGACAAACGCGGCGCGCAGGACAAGAGTCGAGACGCCGTATCGCTAATGACCATTCATAGCGCGAAGGGACTTGAGTTTCCATTTGTGTTTATCGTTGGCGCGGAAGAGGGCCTCACGCCGCACGAGCGCAGCCTGAAGGAAGGTGGGCTGGAAGAGGAACGGCGCCTGTTCTATGTCGCGCTAACGCGGGCGCAACGGCATGCGACTATCTTTGAAGCGGTATCGCGGATACGAAACGGTCGCGAGCGAATGACGCAGACCAGCCGTTTTGTGAAGGAAATACCCGAGAACCTCATCAAGGCGCGCGTTCTCGCCGTGCGTGAAATGGTCCAGGAACGCGTTGGAGACGGCCCCGAAGTCAAGGCCAAGAAGGCAAAGGCCAAGTCCCGATCAAGGCGCGGCGCGCGGCAGTAGCGAGACGACTAGACGTCAATCGTTGGCCGATATAGGCACCCGCCACACTTTTTCTGCGTATTCGCGAACGCTTCGATCTATTGAAAACTGGCCTGATCGCGCGATGTTTCGAACGCACTTCTCGGCCCATGTTCCGGCGTTGGCGTACGCTGTGTCTGCCAGACTTTGCGCTTCGAGGTAGGACCCAAAATCCGCAAGGTTGAAGAATGGATCGCGACCCATGACCAGAGATTGGTAAATCCAGTCGAACACGCCGGGCTCGCCGTGATTGAAGCGGCCGTCGCGGATAACATCCAGCACTCGCCGAATTACGGGATCCTCGTCATACATTTGACGGGGATTGTGGTTTCCCGATCGGCGAAGCTCTTCAAGTTCTTCATACGTGTTGCCAAACAGGAAGATAGTGTCTTCGCCGACGGCATCCGCGATTTCGATGATCACGCCGTCCCTTGTTCCAATGGTGAGCGCGCCGTTCATCATCATCTTGATTGATGTAGTCCCGCAGGCCTCGGTCCCTGCCAACGAAAGCTGCTCGCTGAGGTCCGCGGCGGGGATGATCCGTTCCGCCCACGCCACGGTATAGTCAGGCACAAAGACCACTTGCATGAAGTCTCTGCATCGCACGTCGTTGTTGATAACGCCCGCCACGCAGTTGATAAAGCGGATTATCTGCTTTGCCGCCCAATATCCCGGCGCGGCCTTCCCCGCGAAAATATGAGTTCGATGAACTCGCGGCGGTATGCCGTCATCAACGAACTTCAAGTACTTGTGAATGATGTAGAACGCGTGAAGCAGGTGGCGCTTGTATTCATGTATTCGTTTCAACTGAACATCGAACATCGACGATGGGACGACCTGAGTATTTGACGCATGCACCATGTCCTTTACGAGGGCCGATCGATCGCGCTTTACGGACATGAATTGCTTCTGGAAACCTGCATCCGCCGCAAAGGGCTCCAGGTCGGCAAGCCGCTCAGGGTCGACAGTCCAGGCATCGCCGATGGCGTCACAAATCAGGGCATGAAGACGGGGATTGCATTGGGTAAGCCACCGCCGCGCCGAAACGCCGTTGGTGATGGATACGAAACGGTGCGGCCACAACGCGGCAAAATCGGGGAATAGACGGCTCTTCAACAGTTCGCCATGAAGACGCGACACACCGTTAACCGTTGTGCTTCCTATCAATGCGAGGTGCGCCAACCGCACTGATTTGTGCTCGCCTTCTTCGATAATCGACATGCGGCGAACGCGTTCGTCATCGTCAGGCTGGGTTGCGCGCACGTTGTCGAGGAAGCGCCTGTTTATTTCGTAAATGATCTGAAGATGCCTTGGCAGCAGCTTCTCGAACATGCCCACGGGCCACTCTCCAAGCGCTTGCGGCAAGAGTGTGTGATTCGTGTAATTGAAGGTCTGTCGGGTGATGTCCCACGCGGACACCCACGGAAGCCGTTGGTCATCCACGAGCGTACGCATCAATTCCACCACCGACAGCGCAGGGTGCGTATCGTTCAATTGCATCGACACTTTGGTTGGAAAGGTGTCGAAGGTACTATTGGTTTCCAGGAAATCCCGCACGATATCGCGTACCGCGCATGCGGCCAGGAAGTACTCTTGCATAAGCCGGAGTTCGCGGCCTGTGGCCAGGCAATCCGACGGAAACAAGATCTTCGTAATGCTCTCCGAGGCAATCTTCTGGTCCAATGCTTTGAAATAGTCGCCGTCATTATTGACGGGGCGGTCGAATTCGTCCGACGCTTGCGCGCGAAACAATCGAAGCACATTGACCGTGTCGCTGTCGTAACCCGGAATCGGTATGTCATGCGGCACACCGACGATGTACTCGCAATCGACCCACCGAGGCACATATTCGCCGTCGCTGTCGTAGGCGTCTTCGATGCGCCCGTACAGCGGAATGCTCACGCTGTGATCCAGCCGTTCAAATTCCAGGAAGGGGCAGTAGGCGGTCCAATGCGCAGGACACTCCTTCTGCGAACCGTTCTCCAGCTCTTGCCGGAAAAGGCCGAATTCGTATCTCAAACCATAGGCGAATGCGGGAATGCTCTGCGTTGCCATGGATTCGAGCATGCACGATGCAAGCCGGGCCAGACCGCCATTTCCAAGCGCGGGCTCGGGCTCGGTCTCCAGTAAATCGCGCAGCGCACCGTTCGAATCGGCCAGCGCGTCCCGCAGCCAATCGTCTGTGATCAACCCCGTGTTCATCAGGGTCTGCACCATCAAACGACCCGGCAGGTGCTCCATCGAAAGATAACAGATGCGCTTTGCGCCGGTGCTTCGGCGCCGGGCCTCCGAGGCCGCGAACAGATCGTACATGTGGGATCGCACGAGGTAGGCCAGCTTCGCATACTGAATTTGGGGCGGCCCGAAGCGCTCGATATTGCTTAACAGACTCCGGATCGTTTTGGCCGCATGTTCCGACAACATCTTCTCGTTCGAGGACAGGCTAGATTCCATCACCTGCAACCGTGTCCGCCGCGGGCGCTGAAACCGCGACGGCGTGGTTCGTCGTTTCGTCCGGGCACACGCAATTCCAGAGACGCAGGAATTCCCGCTCCGCGGACTCGCTGTCGCTGCCGTACAGCGCACGCGGCAGCAACGCCATAAGATCGTCGAAGGGATCGCGCAACGCGCGCGACAAGTCGCGCGTCACCTGCCAGCCGTGGAGCTTTATGTTCATGCGGACGTTGCTGGCCCGCTCACTGAATGATTGTGAAGGCACGCGCGTCGGCATGCTCATGTATTCTTCCCAATTCATCGTGCGGCGGTTCAGACGTTTTCGCTCGTACCAAAGATGAATCTGCTCGAATAGTGCAATCGTGTCTCGCAGCCACGAAGCCGCATCGTGTCCCGCCGGCACCTCGATGTAAGGACGCAATTTAAATCGAAGCGCCGCGAAGTACAGTCCGCGAAGCGTCTCCGCTTCGGGCACTCCTTGTAAGTCGCACACATCGAAGTGCTCGACGCGCTGCACGAAACTCGGCGCATAGGCGCGACGAGCAAACAGTACGGCATCGCCCATTGCCATATTCGCGCGATGTATGCTGCTGACGAGCAATTCCTGATCGGGATTGCCAAGCGCCACCAGTCGCCGGCACGAAAGCAATCGGGCGCCGTGATTCAGGAGGATTCGGGCCCCTTCCGCCAGCGGCACGAGCGTCGTGTCGTAATACGGCATCTCCGAGAGAACCGCCGGAGGTCCATACAAGACCTTGTGACCCTCTTTGAGCTCCATATACGCGAGCTCATACGGGAGATGAGAAATGTCCGGCGCGGATATCGGCAGCGCGAATTCCACGTCGATGCCGCGCTCCTTTGCGACCTTCTTACCCGCGTCGCAAAGGGTGCGATGCAGAGACTTTCTGCGCGATTGCGACGCTGCCGGAACAACCGTAAAGAGATTGTAATTGTGGTAGGGACGTTCGCCATCCGGCGTTTCAAACACACCGCCTTCCCCACGGCCATAGCTGCCGCCAAGAAGAATGGCTGTCAGGTTCTTTTCGCCCACGACGCGCAACACCTCTTCACGCACCCGGTCTAAGTCCGCCCGGATGCGTTGCTCCAAAGCATCGCTGCCATCTAACGTGAATCGATCCGTCATCGCTCAGTCGCCGCACAAGTCCTGCGAGCGGTCACGCAACCCTCGGTGCGCGCGCCTCGCGTCCTGATTTACCCCAAGAAACGCCCCGTAGCGCCGTATGATAGCGGGTGGCGCTCTGCGAATAAAGCGATTCCGCTGCCCGCAGGCAATTCGCTGTGGTCCCGGGAATTGCGTTACAATCGTGCGTTGTTCAATCCGAGTCGACCGGCGGCTGCGACTCGCCGGCGATAGTCCTAACCCAAACTTCCGCTGGAGATGCTGCTTTTCCTATGCCTCCGAAGAAAAAGACCGTTCAAGACGCCATCGTCATTCGCGGTGCGCGTGAACATAATCTCAAGAATCTGAACCTGTCGATTCCCCGCGATAAACTCGTCGTAATCACGGGGTTAAGCGGGTCGGGAAAGTCGAGTCTCGCATTCGACACGATCTACGCCGAGGGGCAGCGCCGCTACGTCGAGAGTCTATCTGCGTACGCTCGCCAGTTCCTGGAGCAGATGGAGAAGCCCGATGTCGACTACATCGAGGGCCTCAGCCCGGCCATCTCCATCGAGCAGAAGACCACCCATCGCAACCCGCGCTCGACCGTCGGCACCGTTACCGAAATCTACGATTATCTGCGTCTGCTGTTTGCGCGAATCGGAAGGCCGCACTGCCCGACGTGCGGCAAACCCATCCAGGCACAGACACCGCAAGCCATTGTCGATTTCATCGTTGGGCTGCCGGAGGGCACAAAGGTACAGTTGCTGGCGCCCGTTATCCGGCAACGCAAAGGCACCTATCAGAAGGTCTTCGATGACATCAAACGCCAGGGTTTCAGCCGTGTACGCGTCAACGGCGAATTCCGCACCCTCGACGAAAAGATCGAGCTCGAACGGTATGTGAAGCACGACATCGACGTCGTGGTTGATCGCCTTGTCGTGAAGGAGGGCATTGCGCGGCGGCTGACGGATTCCGTCGAGACGGCGCTAAAACTTGCTGATGGCATCATTCGCGTCTTTCAGGAATTGCCGGACAAGACGGTGCGCGAGGTCATCCAGAGCGAACACTTCGCGTGTGTGGATTGCGGGACCAGTTTCGAAGAAATCAGCCCGCGGATGTTCTCGTTCAACAATCCGCATGGCGCTTGCCCGGAATGTACGGGAATCGGCACGACCATTGAAGTCGACCCCGAACTCGTGATTCCTGACGCAAACCTGTCGGTCTCGCGCGGAGCGGTGAGGCCGTGGAGCATGCGCCGCGTCTTGGACGCCTGGTACATGCGCGCGTTGGTCAGCGTCGTAAAGCACTACGGGTGCAGCCCCGACACGCCCTGGAAGCGCTTACCCGCCGATGTTCAGCAGAAGCTGCTGTATGGCTCGGGAAGCGAGGAAATCAACTTCTCTTACTCCAACGAACGCAACACCATTGAAGTATCGCGTGCGTTCGAAGGGGTTATCCCCAACCTGGAGCGCCGCTACAAAGAGACCGAGAGTTCCAAATCGCGCGAGATGATCAGCGAATTCATGTCCACGAAACCGTGCCCCGCGTGCAAGGGTGCGCGGTTACGCCCGGAATCCCTCGCGGTAACCATCGGTCACAAGACGATTCTCGATGTGACCGGCATGTCTATCTCGGACGCCCTCCGCTATTTCGAACATCTCAAGTTGACGAAGACGGAATCCATGATCGCCGAACGAGTGCTCAAGGAGATCCGCGAGCGGCTGGGCTTTCTTGTCAACGTGGGCCTCGACTATCTCGCCCTGGACCGCAATGCAGGAACGCTTTCGGGTGGCGAATCGCAGCGCATCCGCCTCGCCACACAGATCGGATCGGGACTGATGGGCGTACTCTATATTCTCGACGAACCGAGCATCGGCCTGCACCAGCGCGACAATCAGAAGCTCATCGCAACGCTTACCCGCATGCGCGACCTCGGCAACACCGTGATCGTCGTCGAACACGACGAGGAGACCATCCGCACGGCAGACCACGTGATCGACCTCGGCCCCGGCGCGGGCGTTCACGGCGGCGAGATCGTCGCGCAGGGCACCCCGGCTCAGGTGATGAAGGTGAAAGACTCGTGGACCGGCAAGTTCCTGTCGGGCGCGTTCAAGATCGGCGCTCCGAAACAGCGCCGCAAACCCAACGGGAACTGGCTCGTCATCCGTGGAGCGCAACACAACAATCTCAAAAACATCAACGCGGAAATTCCGCTCGGCGTATTCACGTGTATCACGGGCGTGTCCGGTTCCGGCAAATCGAGCCTCATCAACGAAACGCTATACCCCGCCGCGATGAAGACCGTCTACGACTCCATCCGCGTGAAGCCGGGCAAGCACGACCGTATCGAGGGTCTGGAGCATATCGACAAGGTCATCGACATGGATCAGTCGCCCATCGGACGCACGCCGCGCTCGAATCCCGCGACCTACACGGGATTGTTCACGCCGATTCGCGACATTTTCGCAAAGGTTCCCGAGGCGCGGGCGCGCGGGTATCAGCCCGGCCGTTTCAGCTTTAACGTGAAAGGCGGGCGCTGCGAAACCTGCGAGGGCGACGGCGTCATTCGGATCGAGATGCACTTCCTGCCGGACGTGTACGTGCCGTGCGAGGAATGCAAGGGTATGCGCTACAACCGCGACACGCTCGAGGTCCGTTACAAAGGGAAGAACATATTCGAAGTCCTTGATATGACGGTCGAAGAGGGATGCACGTTCTTCAAGCCGATTCCAGCGGTCTATTCAAAACTGGAGACGCTCAACGACGTCGGCCTCGGATACATCAAGCTGGGCCAGGCAGCCACAACGCTTTCTGGCGGCGAGGCGCAGCGCGTGAAGCTTGCAACCGAACTCTCAAAACGACAGACTGGCCGCACACTCTATATCCTCGACGAGCCCACAACCGGCCTGCATGCCGTCGATGTCGACAAGTTGCTCAGCGTTTTGCATCGCCTCGTCGATGCAGGCAACACGGTCCTCGTCATCGAACACAATCTTGACGTCATCAAAACGGCAGACTGGATCATCGATCTCGGTCCCGAGGGCGGCGATAACGGCGGACGCATTCTTGCCGCCGGCCCTCCGCAGGAGATTGTAAAGACCAAGACGTCGTATACCGGACAGCATTTGAAGGGGCTGGTGTAGGGCGGAGAGGACATCGGTGTAGTTTCACGCGGACCCTCGGACCCATGGAACCTATGAGACCCATAGGACCCATGAGTCCCTTTCACTGCTCCCCCTCCCCATGTCCTCGCGTTTCCTTTTCTCGTGGAGTACTATGAACTCATGGGACGAAGAAAGCTGTCAGCCGCCTGAAACCGATTGGAGGGCCCCATGAACCGACGCGAGTTCTTGAGTAAAACGACGAAGACGGCCATGGCAGTGGGCGTGGCAAATACGTTCTCCATCAACGTGCTGGGTGCGAATGAGAAGATCGTCGTAGGCATCATGGGTGTCCGCGGGCGCGGCAGTTACCTCGCTCCAACGTTCGCCGAACGTGACGACGTCATTCTGAAGTACATCGCTGATCCGGATTCGCGCCTCTTTCCAAGCAGGGCCAAATCCGTCGAAGATGTCTGCGGCAAGGCCCCGGAATGCGTGCAGGATTATCGGCGTATTCTCGACGATCCTGAAGTCAACGCACTGATCAATTCGACGCCAAACCATTGGCATGCCCTCCCGACCGTCCAGGCCTGCCAGGCGGGCAAGGATGTCTACGTAGAGAAACCAACGTGTCACAACATCTGGGAAGGCCGCAAGATGGTCGAGGCGGCGCGCAAATACAACCGCGTCGTTCAGGTCGGCACGCAAACACGCAGCGGAGAATATGCCAAGGCCGCTAGAGACTACGTTGCTTCCGGAGCGCTGGGCGACATCCATTTTGTGCGCGTGCTGAACAGCAAAGTGCGCGGCACAATCGGTAAAGAAGTGGATAAAGACCCGCCCGAGGGCGTCGACTACGAGATGTGGCTGGGACCCGCTCCCAAGCGCCCCTTCAACGAGAATCGCTTCCACTATGCGTGGAACTGGTTCTGGGACTACGGCGCGGGTGATATCACCAACGACGGTTGCCATCAGGTGGACATGGCCCGCTATATCGCCGGGCTCACGTGTCCGAAGTCCGTTTATTCGACGGGCGGCATGCAATTCTTCGACGACGACCAGGAAACGCCCGACACCCACGTGGTGAATTGGGACTTCGACAAGGTAACGATGGTCTTCGAGCAGGTGCTCTGGGCGCCGTACATGAAAAAGACGCCCATGGAAATCCGCGACAAGGACATTCTTCCCACGTGGCCCTTTAGCGGCACGCGCGTGGAAATCTACGGCACGAAAGAGTTCATGTACTTTGGCAGGCATGGCGGCGGTTGGCAGACCTTCGCGCCGGACAACGATTATGGCCACTCCTCGCAGATCGTGCACGGCAACTTTCCGCAGAAGGAACACATCGCCAACTTCTTGGACTGCATCCGCTCGCGCAACACGCCGAACGCCGATATCGCGGAAGGCCAATTGTCAACGAGCCTTTGCCACTACGGCAACGCCTCGTACCGGCTTGGCCGCAAACTTTTCATTGACGCTGCAACCGAGACCTTTGTTAATGACGACGAGGCCAACGCCCTCATCAAACGCGAAGGCCGCGAACCATTCCGCATGCCGGACACGGTGTAGATGGTCAGAAAGTAGGGACATCCGTTCTGGTGCGCAGTGCGCCGTTCAGGTAACATGCCTTCGCGCTAGCCGCGACTAGGACGGCAACGTAAGGGTGATGCAATGTTCAAGGATAGGGAAAACCGGCCCAGCTTCAGCTGGGCCATGCTTGGCAACGTGGAAGCGGGTCGTCCAAACCTGGGCACCACCACGGATGTGTCGGTCTATCGATTGATGCAATTCACGCTGCGGGATGTCTTGATAACCGAATTGGGGGTCGATAAGGCCAACGAAATCTTCTATCGCGCAGGAAAAACCGCGGGGCAGCACTTCTACGAAAAGCTCATCACAAACCGCGAGTCGTTTAATGAATTCGTGGCTCAACTGCAGGATCTGCTCAAGAGCCTTCGCATCGGAATACTTCGCGTCGAACGATCCGATCTCGAGGCGCTCTCTTTCACCATGACGGTCGCGGAAGACTTGGACTGCTCCGGATTGCCCGTTTGCGATGAGGAAATCTGCACCTACGATGAAGGCTTCATCGCTGGCCTGCTCCTCGCACACACCGGCGTGGAATTCAATGTGAAGGAAGTGGATTGCTGGTGTTCCGGTGACAGGGTCTGCCGCTTCGAAGCCAGACGTCAGATGTGACAGGTCATGATCCAGGTTAATGCTCAGGACATCGCGCTCCTGCACGAAATCATCGACTGCATTCTCCGGGGCAAGCCGGCCCGGCGCTATCATGCGCCAGCCAATGCACAGGAAACGGAATTCGATGGCCTCGCGCAGGCTATAGATCGACTCGTGGATGAATACGAGACGCTGTCCAGGTTCGCCGAGGCCCTCTCACGCGGCGACCTGGAAGCGGAGCCGCCCCGCGGCTGGATGCTTGCGCTTCAATCCATGAAGAACCTGCACGCCAGCCTGCGTCATCTGACCTGGAAGACCCAGCAGGTAGCCAGAGGCGACTTCACCCAACGCGTGGATTTCATGGGGGAGTTCTCGGTAAGCTTCAACTGGATGGTCGAGCAACTCTCGGCCAATCGCGATGCCCTTCTCCAGAAAAACGCCGAGTTGGAGACGGCCTCCCGCACCGACCCCCTCACGGGTCTTCCAAATCGGCGCGGCGCCAACGAAGTGTTTGCCCGCGAATTCCTGCGAGCCGACCGGACCCAACGCACAAATGCCGTGCTTGTGGTCGATATCGATCATTTCAAGCGAATCAATGACACCTTTGGACACGATGCCGGCGATGCGGTGCTCGTGAACGTGGCCCATACGCTCAGTGGTGGCGTGCGAAAGATCGATCTGTGCGCACGATGGGGCGGGGAGGAATTCCTGGTTCTGCTCACCGAAACGGATCTGGTCGCCGCGCTTGAAGTCGCCGAGCGCCTGCGCAGCCGCGTCATTGCCCTGCGCACACGCTTCAACGACACCGACATTGGCGCCACAATCAGCATCGGACTTGCCCTGTGCCAGAAGGGCGAAGGCGTGGATTCGTGCATCGGGCGCAGCGATGGGTGCCTCTACCGCGCAAAGGAAGCCGGCAGAAACCAAATCTGGTATCAAGACGGCGCGGACGCGTCTCCTCAGGCGTACACGAACGCGCGATAGAAGCGCGTGTCGCGGCGAGGGCGCTCCTCGCAGGCGGCTCGATTACGGCGAGAGGCTCAACAGAAATCGCTGCACCCGCTTGCCCTGAATATCCCCAAGATACAGATTCCTCTTCGAATCCAACGCAATGCAGTGAACCCAATTCAACTCCCCGGGTTTCTCGCTGCCGTCGTCGCCTTTGGGAATAGTCCAAAGCTGCTGCAACTTTCCGTCAATGTTGAACCGCATGACAAGTTGATCCTTCGGCGGACAGCCCAGCGGCATATGAGGATATTTCGGATCGTTCACCCACGGCATCGGCGACGAACCACAAATCCAGATTTCGTCCTTATCCGTGATGAAGATTGACCATGGCACCGCGATGTGCTTCCATGAATCCAGCAACGCGCCTTCGGTCGAATATACCTGCACACGCGCATTGTTGCGGTCGCACACGTAGATCCGGTCTTTGGAATCGATAGCAATCGAGTGCGGGATGCTGAACTGCCCGTCCTCAACGCCCAGCGTTCCCCACGTCTTCACAAACGTGCCATCTTTCGTGAAGTGCACGATGCGCGCGTTGCCGTAACCGTCCGACACAAACAAATCGCCGTTCGACGCCACTGCGACGTCCGTGGGACGGAAGAAGTGTTTCTCGTCAGTCCCCGCCTCGTTCTCCACCCCCAACGTCAGCAGCACTTTGCCGTCGCGCTCATGTTTCTCCACAACGTGCCGTACGAAGTCGGTGGTCCACACGTAGCCTTCGCGGTCGATCATGATGTGGTGCGCGCCCGTACCTTCGCCCCAACCGAAGAGGTATTTTCCGTCCGGCGCGTAGACCTGCACCGATGGCGTCGCCCGCGTATAGATCCACACGTTATCGTCTTTGTCGACGGCCACGCCCGCCATGGCGCCCCACGTGAATTCCGCGGGCTTCTGCGGCCACGCAGGATCGACTTCAAACCACGGCGCGGGGTTGATTCTAGGATATTCGGGCGACGGCGGATCGGCCATCGCGCAACAGACTGCGCACGCGGCAAGAGCAATCACGCGGTAATTGAGTTTACGCATGTCCCCGAACATAGAAGACCCTCTCCCGAAGTTCAATCCGCGGCAGCCGCAGTCAGTCCGTTCATACTATTTACGTTGATCGCCTTTTCCGCCCATTGACAGATTGCGCTCCCCAGTCTACGATGATTTCCGCAAGGCGTCCAGAGTGTTCACATGTAGTTAATGGGTGAATCCCAGAATGGAGATCAAAGGATGAAGCATGTGAAGGAATTGTCCAAGGCAAAGTTACCCGCGCCGGCCGGAGCCGTTCCCGCCAAGCCTGTGAAAAAGGCAGGGTGAAGCAATCGCCTCAATCGCAAGGCGCCCTTTCAGTTTGAAAAGGAGCCTATCAACCTGTCCCAAACAGGAGGACTTCAAATGAAACACGTGAAGGAAGTATCAAAGACGAGACTGCCGGCTCCGGCGGCGCTGGTACCGGTTAAGCCGGCGAAAAAGGTGACGTGACGCCTGGATTCGGTAATCGTCTCCAAATTAGGACGCGCCGGCATTGCCAGTGCCGGCGCGTCTCTTTTCGTCACTGAAAACCGAATTAGACTCTGCCAAGGTCGAGTTTCACCGTCACAATCTTCTTCGGCCCCATGGGGACTTTCACGGACTTGGCTTGAACCGTGAGCTTCTTCGCGCTCGTCTCCTCAAGCGTAACCAACTGCGCAGAGCGAAGCTTTGCGTGCGTCTTGATCGTTGCATGAATCGACTTCGTCGTTGGATTGAAGAGCCGCAATACGAGCGACTTGCCGTCCTCGGATTGTTTCATTGCACTGACAACGGCATTCACGGGCGTGACTTCGATGAAGCTCGCGCGTTGAGGCAGGTCACCCTTGTGAGGACCGGCTTGGGCCAATTCAAGCGGAACATTCAACCGTTCGACCTCGGTATAGACATCGCCCTGATCCCACGCGCCTGCGTGCGGGAAGACCAGATACCGGAATTCGTGCTCGCCCGGACACTGCGACAACTCCATCTCCGGATGCCGCTCCCACCGCTTGCTCACAGTCGTCAACGCGATTTCGTACGCGCGCATCAACGTGATCGCAATGGTTCGTTCTTCGCCCGGCATCACCTCGTACTCGCGCAAGCCGTCGTTGATAATCGCCAACCCGCCGCGCTTGTCGCTCACATCCACAAACCGCTGCATCGGGAACGTTGCGTTGGCCGCCTGCCAGGGACTGTCCGCGCCGGGTTCGGCCTGTCTCTCGACTACATCGAACGGAGTCTCCACATGGCATACATTTGTGTTGCGGTCCGTTGGGAAGAGCACGCGCAGACGGTGATACTTCGCGGTATTGTTGAACCGCGTCGTCACTTCAACGGACCGGGCGCCTTTTCGCAGCGTGACATACGAAGTAATGCGCAACGATACTGTCTCTTCGCTGCGCCGAGCCGAACTGCCGCCGCCGTCAAGCCGCCGCCACGCGTCGCCACCCGCTTCGTCAAACGTCGCAGGGATTGTCATGTCGTACTCAATGCGGTAACGCGCCAGCATCGCCCCGTTTTCCTCCAGCGCGATGGATGCCGGAGCGCCGATGCTCGACACAATGCGGTCGATAGCAGGCTCGATATGCATCCAAGCATTGCCCACTTCACCGCCGTCTTCAAAACTATTCAGGCCGTCGTACCACTGCCCCGTGGCCTTGTGCAAAACGGAGAAGGTACCGTCTTCGTTGATGACAACGCACAGGTGCTCGTTCTCCATCGCGTTGCGCCCACACACGAGTCCGCCGCGCCCGAACGTCTTTGTTGGGACAAGCTTGAACGTGCTGTAACCAAACGCGGGAATGTCTTTCGCCTCGAAGTGAAACTTCACCTGTTCGCTTTCGAGCATGTAGGTTGCGTCAGCCGCGTGGTTCACAACCGCAAAGTGAGGCTTCCGCGTAGCAAGCTGCACCGGCTCTGCTTTTCGTTTCGCGCCGGCGTCTGCCACTTCGAAACCGCTCATCGCGCTTGTATTCGGCACGTCAACCACCGCCGTCACCACTTCCGTTCGTGGCCTCGGCGACGCGTTGAACACCGTTACCAGCACCTCATCCGTCCCGGCGCCCGAATTGTCAATGCGCCTCTGAATGTGTTGCAGGCTGCGCGCAAGCACCGAATCGGACAGATTGATCGCTTGCCTCAACCGGTCGCGCACGTCGCGCTCGATGTCGTCGATACCGCTGCTTGATATGCTGTCGTGCGGCTGGCTCTTCAGCAGTGTTTTCCAGGCAAGGTCGAGCGACGACGCGGGGAACGCCGCGCCCAGTTGCCATGCAAGCACGGCAAAAGGCTCGGCCCAGCGCTGCAACGCCTGTTCCGTAAGCGCGTTCAAACGCTTTATGCGCGTGCGGCTCGAAAGCACATCGCTGTACAGGTGAATGCGCTGATTCATCAACACCGGCGTGCGGCGTTCGCCCTTCAGGACCTTCAGATTCTTGGCGGCTTTCTTAACCTTCTCAACAAGATCGGGCAACCGGCTGTGCAAAATGGTGTCGCCGTTGAGCACCTTCCGTGCCTCGTCGATAAGGTCCATCTCGACGAGATCAGGAATGCTGCTGTCGTGGCCCATCATGAACGCGAGATACGGTGTCGTCGCGATGTCCGCTTCCTTATCCCGCAGCGCCTTGATGCACTGCCGCGCGCGCTCTTTGTCAAAGCCGCGCACGGGGTCGAGCAGGATGTGATGGCCCATGCTGCGATCTTCGCGGCACAAGTGGAAAGGCAACCCCCCTTCGGTCCACCGATACAGCCGTTCGGTAATATCCTTGCCAAACACGGCGGGACGATACACATTGTGATAGAAGTTGTAGCGCGCGCCCGAACTCATCTGCGAACCGAGAATGCGCGTGCCGTCGGCGGCCTCAAAAATGAACTCGTTGGCGACCTGGTCGTGGGAGACGCCGTGGTAAAACAGCATCACCTCGACGCCGAACCCTTGATAAATCTGGGGCATCTGCGAGTTCTGTCCGTACGAAAATGCCGTATGACCGACTTTCATCACACCGCCGTGTTCGCGCGAGACTCGGTGACCGTAGGTGAGATTGCGCACCAAGGACTCGCCGTTCACCGTGAAGCATTCCGGCAACGTGTACCACGGTCCGATCAGCAGCCGCCCGTCCGCGACGTGCTTGTCGAGACGCGCACGGTTCTCCGGGCGTATTTCGAGGTAATCTTCGATGGGCACGGATTGGCCGTCCAGAAGAAACGACTTATAGCGCGGTTCCTTGTCCAGCACGTCCAGCAGCAGGTCCATCAATTCGACCAGCATCTGCCGGGTTTCCTGAAAGTTGTAGAGCCATTCCCGGTCCCAGTGCGTATTTGCGATGACGTGAATCTCGTATCCTCGGCTCATTGGCCTTCCCCTAAACGTAGTGTGTTGCTGTTGCCCCAAGTACCGCGCGGCCCGTTGCAGGGGCGTGATTTTACGCGATTCGCCGAAGAAATGGAAAACCGCGAGCGATCACTTTCTTCATTGCCCTGCTCGCCGCTATACTATTCCTTCAAGTTTCCCCCTACTTTCCAAAGGACCTCTACTCAATGCCGTATTTTGAATCAGAACGCCATATTGAAGCTGTCCAGATCCATAATCGGATCTCGGATATCGGGAAGACCATTTATAGCCAGCGCCAACCCATCGGCAATCTCGAGATCTGCGTCACGGGGTTGGGTAAAGGCCCGGAGCGCGCGCCTCAAACGGGTTGGAAACCGTTCAAGGTGCTGGGAATGTGGGGCGGCTTCGATCAGACAACGTGGTTCCGCATGAACGTCACGATTCCCCCTTCCATGAAAGGCCAACGGGTCGTGGCATTCGTGCGCACGGCGCGGGCCTCGTTCGTACCCGATGCACCCGACATGAATGAAGGCGGCGAAGCGCTCGCCTATGTCAACGGAGTGCCGTTCCAGGGATTGGACCGCAATCACGAGGAACTGTACCTCACAGAGAAGGCGCGCGGAGGCGAGACCTTCGAGATTGTCCTCGAAACCTGCCCGAGCACGCGCCACGATCTGCGCCACGTCTTTGCCTACGCCGATATCGCGGTCATGAATCCGCTGGTGTGGGACTTTTATTGGGACTGCACCGTCGTGTACGAAGTATGGGAACAACTCGAGAAGGACACGTCGCGCGCCCGTCATCTCATGGCGTTGTTGGATGAGTGTGTGCGCGGCGTGGACCTGCAACATATTGGCGAAGCATCCTACTTCGACTCGATCGCCCGGGCGCAACGCACTTTGCGCCGAGGCTTGCGCGACTTCGGGGCCGACACCGACATGGGCAAGCTGGTGTTGGCCGGCCATGCGCACATTGACACGGCGTGGTTGTGGCCGTTGCGGGAGACGCAACGCAAATGCGCGCGCACATTTTCCACGATGCTGACCCTTATGGAACGCTATCCGGAGTTCCACTTTTCATGCAGTCAGCCGGTTCAGTACGAATGGATCAAGACGCACTACCCCGAACTCTACTCGCGCATCAAGCAGCGCGTGAAGGAAGGCCGCTGGGAGTTGTGTGGCGCGCCGTGGTGCGAACCCGATCACAATGTCCCTTCCGGCGAATCCATGGTGCGTCAGTACCTCTATGGCAACCGGTTCTACGAGCGCGAATTCGGCAAGCGCTCCACCATCGTATGGGTCCCCGATTCGTTTGGCTATATGTGGTCGCTGCCGCAGATCATCCGCAAGGCCGGACTCACCGCATTCGTTACAACCAAGATCGACTGGTCCCGCATGACGCAGTTCCCATACAGCATGTTCGAGTGGGAAGGCGCGGACGGTTCGCGCGTGTTCGCGATCATGCCGCCGTTGAACTACAACGGCAATCCGATTCCCGAGAAGTGCATTAAGCAGTGGAAGCTGTTCAAGCAGAAGGAACTCGTCGACGAGTTGCCGTATCCGTTTGGTTGGGGCGACGGAGGCGGCGGCCCCACCATGAACATGATCGAACATGGCAGACGTTTGAAAGACATTACCGGTGTGCCCCAATGCGAATTCGGTCGCATCTCGGACTGCGTGGAACGTATGCGGCAAAAAGCGCGCGACAAGGCGCTTCCTGTATTCAACGGCGAGCTCTACCTGGAATTGCATCGCGGCTGCCAAACGACGCAAGCGCGCACGAAACGCAACAATCGGAAGTGCGAAGTGCTGTTGCGCGACACGGAATTCCTGAGTGTGCTTTCGCTGATGAAAGGCGGCAAATACGACAACGCGAAGTTGTGGAATGCGTGGAAAGCCGTTTTGACGAATCAGTTCCACGACATTCTTCCCGGTTCGTCGATCACGGAGGTATACACGCAGGCTGATATCGATTATGCCGCCGCGCGCAAGGAAGCGGAGGACGTGCGCGATACCGCGGTTGCCTCTATTCTGCGCGGGATTGACACATCCGGCGAAGGCGCGCCCGTCGTCGTGTTCAACACGCTGGGCTGGGTACGCGCAGACACGGCCCAAGTCAAGACGAACCTTCCCGACGTCGATTTCGCTGTGGTCGGCCCCACGGGTGAAGCCACGCCGCACCAGGTTGCGGAAGACGGATCGTTGCTGATTGAAGCAAACGGGGTTCCGCCTTTGGGTTACTCAACCTATCGAATCGTACAAGGTCGCAACGCGGCGCAACCGAGTCATTTTCTCAAGGCGAGCACGACAGGGATGGAGAACCCGTATCTCCGCATCCGGTTCGACAAGAGAGGCTGCCTCACGAGCATCTTTGATCAAGTCGAGCGGCGCGAGGTGCTGCCCAAGGGGCAGCGCGGCAATGTGCTCCAGCTCTTCGAAGACCGGCCCTGGTTGCACGATGCGTGGGACATTGACCACAACTTCGAGGCCGTCATGTGGGAACCCCAGTCGACGGAAAGCATCGAAGTTGTCGAAAGCGGACCGGTACGCGCTGTCGTGCGCATCGTACGCAAGACCGAAAAAAGCACGTTCACGCAAGATGTCACTCTCTACGCGGCGTCGCCGCGCGTGGATTTTGTCACGCGTGTCGATTGGCACGAGAAACGCACGCTGCTAAAGGTGGCGTTTCCGGTCGACGTGCGCGCACAACGCGCCACCTTCGAAATCCCGTACGCGGCCATCGAACGCAATACCCACAACAATTGGCCGCAGGATCGCGCCCGGTTCGAAGTGCCCGCATACCGGTGGGCCGACATTTCCGAAGGCGATTACGGCGTTACGTTGCTGAATGACTGCAAATACGGATATGACGTGAAGGGCAATGTCTTGCGCCTGTCGTTGCTTCGTTCCTCTATCGATCCCGATCCGATCGCGGACGAGGGCTTCCATGAGTTCACGTATTCGCTCTACCCGCACGCATGGGGCTGGCGCAACGGCGCGGTACGGCAAGGTTACGAATTGAACGTCCCCCTTTTGGCCGTATCCGCACCGAAGTCGCGCGGGACATTGCCGGCGGTGGATGCGTTTGCAAGTATCGACGTGGAGAACGTGATCATCGACGCGGTGAAAAAGCACGAGGACTCGAATGCAATCATCGTGCGCGTGTTTGAGGCGCACGGGCAGCGCGGCGACGCCACCCTGACGTTCGGACGCCGCCCCAAGAAGGTCACGGAATGCGATCTGATGGAAGAGAACGACGTGAGCGTGAAACCGCAGGGCAACAACGTGCGGTTCTTCATTAAGCCGTTCGAGATCAGGACGTTCAAGGTCGTATTTGCGTAGAATTCAGACTGGCGGATCTGGAAAACGCTAAACCCTGCTGTTGTGCGCCTCAGCCGATCGGCCGTAGCAGCAGCACGTCTCCCGGTTTCGTGGGCATTCGCATCACGCCCGCGCTGTCGAGAGTCAAAACGCTCCACGTTGTGCCGCTGTCGCTGCTGACTTCGCCCTTTTCCCACGGAGATAGCATCTTCAAGTCACCGCCTGCGGTGCTCTCAGTGCGCACGTTGGTTACCCGGCCAGCGCGAAATTCCGCTGACACGAGGAAGCCGCCTTCTGTCCGCAGTGTCGCGAACGCAGCATCCTTATCCTTGGGCCACGCCGGAAATAGGCGAATCGTGCCGCCAGCGCTCTGAATCAACAGTTCGGAGACTGGCAGTACTGCGCCAAACATCTCCGTGTAATGCCCGAAGTCATTGAACTTGTGCCCGCTCTGAATCGTGTTGAAAGACAGTGTGCCATTGCGCCGGGCTCGCTGTTGAAGTTCGTTCCGAAGGAAATCGTACGCGTCAGGTGTGCTTAACCGCGCGCGCGCCGCCGCCAGCATAATGGGCGCATTGTTGCCGTTGTGTTTCAGGTTGGCCAGCGTTGTGCGGAACAAATCCTGATCCATTTTCGGCGACTCCCAAGTCACCACATCGCACGGGAACACCGGTGTTGTGGGCACCGGGATGTTGTATTCGGTGGGAGCCGCGCCTGCCACATCCACAACCACGCGCGGCTCCTGCGCGCTTTGCGGATAGTCGGGCAAGAGAGCCTTTGCCTTCTTCCAACGTTCGACACGATTCGCGTCGCAGTTCAATGTCGTCGCGCCTTCAACGGCCGCATCGAAGATATACCGGTACATCGCTATGTCGAAGGCGCAATCACGATTCTTCTCGAAGTGTTTCGTCCAGCCCCAGTGTTCCGGTGAAACCGATGGAGCAAGTACGGCCTTGTCACCAACACGCTCGCACTGCTCCACAAACGCTGCTTGAAAGTCGGCCACATCGCGTACCGCGGGATAGGCCTTCGTCTCCAGAAACGCGCGGCTCGGGTCATACTTGTAGTGCCACCAAATCGGCTGCACACTGAATCCATTTACGCCCTGCGTCATACCCCACACGTGATGGATATATTGCCGTCCGACCGGCGATTTGCACAGTGTAGGGTCCGGAGGCTCATACGCAAACAGCACATGCGGAAAGTAGGCGCCTTCCATGTCGAAGATCTGTCGCGCCAGCCAACGCGCGCGCGGCAAATACTCCGTCATCAGCCGGTCATACGGTTCCGCCAAGTCGCATTGATTTGCAGCGAATGTTCCCCAATACGTCTGCTGAATGTTGTAATTGGTGTGATAGTCGCCGTGCCATTCCGGCTTGTCGTTAAGAAGTCCCGCAAACAGCCCCGTACTTACGACGCCCGGTTTCGACACGCATCGCAAGAAGTACAGGTTGCGGTACCACACCGATTGCAGCAGCGCGTCCGGCAGTTCAATGCCGCTGCGGCTCCAAAACTTGGCCCACATCTCCTTATGGCTCTTCAGCAGCGATTCTCGTCCGGAAAGCGCAATCACCGTAGTCTGCTTCGCCGCAGCCAGATATTCGCCCGCTTCGAGCGATGTGCACACGGCGACCGCCGCGCACTTCCCGCCGTCTGTCTTCGCGGCGACGGCAAACTTCATCCCGGGCCAGTCCTCGTCGCCGGGCAAGACCTGCTTTACCAATTGCTCGTCTACACCGCGGTCTGTCTCGGGTTCAGGTATGTCATCTGAGTGAATCGGCTCTAGCTCTACCGTCAAGGAGGAATCGCCATCCGTGACTTCCACCAAGATCGCGTTGAGTCCCGCAGGAACGTAGATGCGGTACGCGCCGTGGTCGCCGCGTACTTCTATGGTGGCGGTATCGATAGACAGCGTAGCCGTGTACTTTCCGCGCGCCGCCCCTTTCACACGCAACACACCGCACGCCCTCGGGCATGGATACGCGTGCGCATGATACGAGTCAGGCCCCTTCCATTCGCTGCCTTCGGGCAAGATTCGGTCATCGGACTTCCAATCGCGGTCCTTTAGCTCCAACAACCGTTTCAGCGTTGGCAAGGGCGGGTCGAGCGGGGAGTCGAGTCGCGCATCCCACACGTCGTTCTTGGTGATGCGAATGACCAAGTCGTCCTTATCGGCGAACACAAGCGCGTTAACGTCGCCGTTGCCGATGATAAGCGCATCGTTGATTGGACTCTGCAACGAGTCGAGCGTGATTGCCGCACTGCGGAGCGCTTCCGAATATGGAACTGCCGCTTCTGCGCCCGCAGATGGCGAGACAAGCGAGAGGACCAGGAAGAACGCCGCGCCCATGAGATACCACGTCTGCGTTCCAAACAGCTTGCCACTCTCGGATTCTTGCATGTCTGATTTCCTCTCACCCGAACCGTCCCGCCTTCACTCGCTTCTGCGAAGTTCATTGCCGTCTTCATATGGCTTCCGCAGGAGGTATTTGGCTGCTCACTTGATTAATAAGACGACTTCAGCGACTAGAATTCAGATCTCAGATCTGAAATTTCAAATTTGAAATGCCGTTTCTGGCGGGGTCACGACTTCCGATACACCCCTCACAGCGTTCTGCCTACTTCTTCGTCACTTTCAGCAGCACCACACCGTGCCGCCCGATTGTGGCATCGAACTTCTCCGTCGCGTCGCCCAGGTCCTTCTGGCGCCACACATCACGCAGTCTCTGCGAGCCGGTAATCCCAAGGGTTTTCCACTCCACCGACAAGCGCGCTTCAAATTCGCCCCGATTGAAGAAACCTACCGCCTTCGACCCATCCTCAAGATCCTTCACCATCACGAAAGAGTCCTCGTCCAGCGGAACAACCCGCGCGCACTGGCCTAGTGGGTCTTGGTCGATATCGATGACTTCGGGATTGCACAGCACGTTGATCGTAAACTCGTCGAGCTTCGACATATCTCCGCTGTAAAACAACGGCGACGCCATGAGACTCCACAGCGATATGAACGCGTATTGTTCGTTGGGCGTGAGGTCGCACGGCTTCGGATTTCCGTTTGTGCGTGCGTCGCCAATGTACCCAATCTGAATATAGTCAGGATCGTTCCAGCTTCCCGGTCGCGAGAACTCGGCGTGCTTGGCATTCTCCAGCGCCACTTCGAAGATTCGGTTCAGTTCGAATCCGAGGTCGCCGCTCGTGCGCCACGATTGCCCGCCCACTTCCGCGCCCCATTCCCATACGTCTCCCAAACCGTATTCGCACAGGTTCATCTGGATATCGCGATCTTGCGCTTTCAACAAGTCGCCCATCAATTGGTAGGGAACCTTCAGCGCCTCTACGGTAACGGTCTTACCGATAACGTCGCCGTACGAACATAAATCATACTTGAGCAAATCGAATCCCCAGTCCGAGAACTGCTGGGCGTCTTGCGCTTCGTAGCCCAGGCTCCCCGTGAACCCCGCACACGTGCGCGGTCCCGGCGAAATATAGATGCCTGCCTTCAACCCCTTCGCGTGGATATAGTCCGTCAACGCCTTCATGTCGGGGAAATGTTTATTGGGTAGCACGTTCCCGTTTGCGTCGCGCGCGGGCCCCACGCGCATGGGATCGTCATGCTTGTCTGCGTTCATCCAGCAGTCGTCGATGCTCACGAACTGGTATCCCACGTCCGCCATCCCGCTTGACACCATAATATCCGCGGCCTCGCGCATCATTGCATCGGTGATGCGGTTGTAGTGCGCGTACCAATGATTCCAGCCCATCGGCGGAGTCAGCGCCAACGTGTCGCCCGCAACAATCTTGAATGTGCGCGATGCCTCGCCGTGCGTGTTCTTCGCGCGCAGTGTCACCGCGTACTCGCCAGCATCCGGCACGATTCCGGTCACGATGCCCGATTGCGCGTTCAACGTGAGCGAGGCGGGAAGGTTCTCGCACGCAAATTCCATGGGCCGTTCGCCCGTCGTGGGTATGCGGTAAATGAAGGGATGCCCGGGACGGCATCCGTATACCTTTGGTCCATTTATCCGAGGTTCCGGACCGGGTTTCGGCGTTAGAATCACCTTTTCCTCAGACGGAGCCGCAACGGATTCAGGCGCCCGCTTGTCGTACTTGAATTGCGCTTCCGCCCAGTCGGCATGATCGTGATTGATTCCGTCGCCCGTGTCGTTCACGAGAAGCAACAGTGTCTTCATCCCGCGCAGGTCGACACGGACCTCTTTTGCCGCTTCCCCTTGATGCATGACGCCCGACTTGAACAGCCGTTTACCATCACCAATCACCACAAACTCTACCGATGCTTTACCGCGAATGGCCGTGTCGTCCACGCCCACAAATGCGGTGAATTCCTTGGCAGATCCGCCGAGATCCACCCACAGCGCACTGGTAGCATGCGTGGCCACACCGTGCGTGAACTTCTTCCCCGCAATCGAAAGCGTCCCACCCATGAGGGATTGGTTCACCTGCGGTTCGCCCCAGCCTTGCCGCATCTTGGATAAATCGAGAGCGCTCAGTTTCGCCGAGTCGGCATACGCATTCAGCGAGAGCGCCGCAATGCACGCCAAGGTTATAAGAGCTAGTCGATTCTGGTTCGCCATGCGTCGTACCCCCCGGAGCGCTATTCGCCCATTCGCTCTATCGTAGTGACCCTGCCCCAAACCCGCAACCCGCCGTCTTTTGAAAGCTAACGGGATTGGAACCACCGCAAACCAGTCATGCCGCAAACAGCACGGGATCGCTCTCGTCCTGGGGACGGCAGTGCCACAGGACAAGGCATCCGATTCGAGTGCGTGTCCTCACAACACTTCGGAATATCGCTATTGCGCTGAGGGGCGCTGTTCCTGTAGTTCCTTCAGGTTGAAGTACGTGTACGGCAAGTTGCAGGCCGGTTCTTTCACCGTCGAGTTGGCTACCCACATCTCCAACGTTGCAGGCTTAAACAGAGCGTTGTGCATGTTGCTCTTCATTGCCACGCCCCGCGCCATGATATCCATTCCGACTTGAGGATTTATCTTGCCGTACATCTTCTGGACGCGGTCCGCGAGACAGTTGTAGCGGTCGTCTGCGGACAACAGAACCGCGTCTTCAACCGGCCTTGGCAACCGTTCGTTGAACTCGTTGGCATGGATGAACTGGATTTGCTCCGGCGTTGCCGCCACACCGACCGCGTCGCCGCGCCCGTTGTTGGCTTTCGAATCGCTGATGACGTAGTAGTACTCGCACGTGCGCTTGCTCTCGGACATGATGCGTTGCGCGTCGTCCAGCGTGTTCGCCGATTCCAGGCATTCGCGCAGCAGCAACGTCATGGGCATTCCGTCCCATTGACCTTCGCCTCTTCCGCCCATCTCACCAATGGCCACGTGCTGCATGTTCATCCCGGTCACGCTGCCGATTGTGCCCGAATACCCGACATTCACAAACGCATTAGCTCCTTCGGGTTCTTGGATGATGACCAAAGCCCACTTGTCGAGACCCGCATCGCGCATGTAGTCCAGGACGCGCCCATGAAGCAAGGAACCATCCTCGGTCGCCTTGCCCCACACGGCAAAGCCGCTGCAATGGAACAATTCGGGAAAGATTGTGAAGTTCTGCACGTCTTCTTCCGTCAACCCGATCGCTTCGGCCATCCCACGAATTTCGTCCTTGTACTTGTCGGGAATGAACGGGCTGGTCCGCGTCCATGCCTCGCGGATGCTCACTTGGTAGTTTTCTTTCCACTCAAACGCGCCAATCGTCTTAATCAGATTTGCAGCAGCTAGAATCTCCTCTTTCATCAACGTCCCGTGCTGCTTCCCCATTTCGTAATGGGTGCCCTTCAAATGCAGCACGCGCGCCAGGCCAATCTGTTCCAGGTAGGCTGGTCCGGATTCGGCCAGCAACTTTCGTGGCGCGGCCGGGGCAATTATCGCGTCGAGCATGTCAAGTTCTTTGCTCGTTCCTTCCAGCCAATGCCCGGCGGGCAAGGTGCGTTCGGCGGCCGGTTCCGCGCTCAATGCCGCTTCGGTCTTGGCCGCCGTCTGCGAGGTGTTGACGTTCGCTTGCGCTGGCGGGGATGCAGGTTCCGCGGCGGGAGCCGGCGGCGAAGTCTGTTCGGGTGTCCCCTTCGTTACAGCACCGTCAGGTGCAGCTACCGGAGCCGATTTACCGCAACCGGCGATAGCCAAGATAATGCAGAGTGTGAAGATAGTCCCGAAGCGTTTCATGGCGAGTCCCCTTGAAGAGCAATTGGCGCCGACCGGACGATCCAGGTCAGACGCTTCATTCTACGCGAATTCCGCCTCAACCTGAACCGCAAAAGCGCCGCATATTCACTCTGTAGGATGTATGCGACACATCGCCTTGAGCAGAGCCCTTTGAAATGGAGTGCCCCCGCCTTTACTATGCGCGCATGGGGGGATCCAACAACTTCCGCAACGTGGAGCACGGTCCATGCGTACTGTATTATCGGTCAGCGTCTTCGCCGCCCTTACGATCTTGTCCGCAAATGCTGCCGGACTGCCCATCGCCACCAACGGCCAATCCGCCTACACCATCGTTGTCCCCGCGGACACGATACCATCCGAATCGACGGCTGCAACGGAATTGCAGAGCCACTTGGCACAAGTCACGGGATGCACGCTGCCCATCGCCGTCGAGGGTACACCTGAAGCGGCCGGAACCAAGCGTATCGTCGTCGGCCCCGGACAGCTTTTCCGGGAAGCCTTTCCTAACTTCGACCTCGAATCACTGAAGCACGACGGGATCTTCATCAAGACGGCCGGCGAATCGCTCTATCTCGCTGGCGACAAACCGCGCGGCACGCTTTACGCTGTCTACACGTTCCTTGAAGACACCGTGGGCTGCCGCTGGTGGACTTCTTACGAAAGCTACACTCCAAAGAAGCCGGACTTGGAGATTCCCGCCCTCGACCTCGTCTACGTGCCCAAACTACGTTGCCGCGAAGCCTTCTATCGAGGCGCGTTTGACGGCGTCTATGCCGCGCGTAGCAAGTGCAACGGGCACTTCGAGCAGATAACGCCCGAATATGGCGGCCACTATTCCATCCTTGGATGGTGCCACACCTTCTACCAGATCCTGCCGCCGGAGAAGTATTTCGAGGCGCACCCCGAGTGGTACAGCGAAATTGGCGGCAAACGCACCACCGAGAACGCCCAGCTCTGTCTCACCAATGAGGAAATGAGAGCTGAATTCGTCAAGAACGCGCTCGAATGGATTCGCAAAGACCCAACTTCCGGCATTATCTCCATTAGCCAGAACGACTGCCACGGCCCCTGCCAATGCGCCAAGTGCCAGGCCCTTCAAGACGCGGAAGGCGCGGCATCGGGTCCTGTCATTCACTTTGTAAACGCCGTTGCCGAGGAAATCGAGAAAGAGTTCCCCGACGCGCTTATCGAGACACTCGCGTACAGCTACACCCGGCAAGCGCCAAAAACCGCCCGGCCTCGCAAGAACGTGCTGATCCGGCTCTGTTCGATCGAATGCTCCTTCTCGCAGCCGCTGGGAACGGGTCCCCAGAACGAATCGTTTCAGAAAGACATGCGCGATTGGAGCGGTATCGCCCACCAGCTCTATGTGTGGGACTATGTGACGAACTTCTCCAACTACCTCCTTCCCCATCCCAATTTACGCGTACTTGCTCCCAACATCCGCTATTTTGTCGAGCACAAGGCCGTGGGCTTGTTCGAGCAGGGCGATGCGGGCTGTTCTATCAGCGACTTCCCCGAACTCCGCGCTTGGCTCTTCGCGCACCTGATGTGGGACCCTTCGCGTGATGACAAAGCATTGATTGCCGAGTTTTTGAGTGGTTACTACGGCCCCGCCGCCGAACCCGTCCAGCAATACATTGATCTCATCCACAATGCGGTCGAGCGCAATGGCACGTATTTGCGTTGTTACATGCACAACACCTCCGAGTGGTTTGGTCTCGATGACATCAACCAGGCAACCGAACTGTTCAACGAAGCAGAGAAGCGCGTGGCAGGCAACCCCGAGTTGCTGGCGCGCGTTCAGCGCGCCCGTATGCCGCTCGATCACACGTGGCTCATGAATTACCGTCCTCTTAAGCGCATGGCCATGCGGGAAGACAAGCCGTTCCGTGGCCCCGAGAAACCCGAAGAGTTGCTCGAGCAATACATTGCGCGGGCGCACCTCTTCGATGCGGGCAGCTACAGCGAAGGCGGTCCGTTCTCGCACTACGAGGAGCTGCTGCATGACCGGTATCGCCCGGCCGGGATACTTCCGGAATTGTGCAAGGGACTGGACCCTGCCGATTTCATCGACGTTCAAGACAATCAGTTTCGCCTTGCCAATCCGGGCGAGTGGGCGAACATTGCGGACGATCCCTCGGCTTCGGATGGCCGAACGGCTCGCATGCCCTCCAATCACACGCAGTGGGCTGTCCAATATCCTGTCGAACCTGAAGTTGTAGACCTCGGGAAAGCGCACGCTTATGTCGTCGTACGGTGCGACGTCAGAGCCGGAGCGACGGGCGGGGCACTGGTCGTGGGCATTTACGATAATGCAGGCAAGACCGCGCTGGCGCAACGCACAGTAGCGGCCGATGACGCAGCCAAAGGCTATTGCACCGTGGATCTGGGTACGCACACGTTCACCACGGACGTATACGTTTGGGTAGCGCCGTTGAACAACCCCGACGCCATAGATGCGGTCTATGTCGACCGAATCTTCTTTGTCCGCGACAAATCGTAGAGTCCGGTGCGGTCAAGTGTAAAGCGTTGAATTCAGTGTCAGCCGGACCTACCATTCGCACGTATGGGAGAGCCTAACGACACAAAGCCTCGCGTACTGCTAATCCACAACTTCCTGTCTCCGTTTCGGATTCCCCTTTTTCGGGAACTCGCGACGCGGATGGACCTCGACGTGTGGATTCTTGGAGATATTCGCGCGGTGCGCGACTGGCCCGCCGACGCCCCAGAGGCGGGTTTCCGCCTGCGTAGAGTGCCGCATTTCCTAATCCCACTCGGCAGCCGATACAACGTCATCCTGCTCAATCCCACGCTCCCCTTCGATCTTATTCGAAACCGGTATGACGCCATTATCTTCTGCGCGTGGGATACGCCCGCGGCCTTCTACACCGCGCTTCACGCGCGCCTTACCCATGTCCCGTTCATCCTATGGAGCGGCAGCACCGCCGCCGAAGATACACGCCTCCGTCGCGCCACGTTGCCGATCGTGCGCTGGCTCGTGAAGAGCGCCACGGCATGGCTTGCATACGGCACCCGGGCTAAGGAATACCTCGTTTCGCTCGGCGCGGCTCCCGAACGCACCATGCTCGCCTACAATACCGTCGAAATAGACGAATTCGCAAAACGCGCAGCAGCCGTCCCTCGTGCGGAAACGCGCGCGCGCCTGGAGATTACGACCCGCCACCTTATCCTATATGCGGGCAATCTCCTGGACTTGAAAGGCGTCCCGGAATTGCTTGATGCCTTCGCCCTATTTTCGAAGCAACATTCGGATGCGACGTTGCTGTTGGTCGGTAGCGGAAACGGCGAAGCTGGATACCGCGAGTTCTGCGCCACTCACGGCATCACCGACAGGGTGCGCTTCGAAGGATTCGTTGCTCGTGAGGAACTGGCACGGTACTACGCCATCGCAGACTTGCTCGTCTTGCCATCACGCAGCGAGATCTGGGGCCTCGTCATCAACGAGGCGCTCGCGTGCGGCCTTCCCGTGCTCGCTACGGATGTCTGCGGCGCGGCGCCCGACTTGCTCCAGGACGGCGTCAACGGATACGTCGTGCCCTCGCGTAATCCGCGGGCCCTCTGTAACGCCATGCTGCGGTTTTTCGACGACACCACCGATCGTGAGGCCATGACCTGGGCCGCGCGCGACGCTATCGCGCCGTTCACCGTTGCCCGAACCGCCGACGCGTTCGTGGCCGCATTGAAGTGTGCGCTGGACTCGCACGCCTCATGAGTTACGCGCGCCAATACCTCTACCACACCGTTTCGTCCGTGGCCGCGGCGGTACTCTGCGGAATCTTGTTCTATGTACTGCGCGTCGTGCTCTATGGAAGGCTTTCCCACGAGGAATTCGGACTCTTCTACGCGGCCTTCTCGTTCTTCTCCATTCTTCAGCCGCTCTTTTCCTTCGGCTTCGATCCAGGTCTCACGCCCAACGTGACGCAATTCCGCGAGGCTCGCGACTACCGCTCCATGAAGGCCCTGCTCCTGGGGTCACTCGTCCCGCAAGGTCTGGTCGCCATCGCGCTCGCCGCACAAGTGTGGGTGTTTGCGGGCCCCATCGCCCAGTGGGCCTTGGAAAACACCGCGGGAGTATTCACCCTTCGCATCCTCGCCCTGCACGCATGTATCGTTATCCTCTTCAAGGTCGGGCAGCAAACCCTTCTGGGGCTGCAGTTCATCGCATGGCGCAACGCGGCTGACTTGATTCGCTCCGTTGTCTGCGTAGGAACGGTGGTGGTCTTTCTGAACTGGGGGGCGGGCCTCGCCGCCGTTGCCCCGGCTTATGTGCTCGGTGCAGTCGCGGCAATTGCGCTCCAATTCGCGGCAATTCTCGCTTCATACCGTCCATTGCTGCGCGCACCGTCCACATGGCGGCCCGACCTTCTGCGGGAATCCTTCAGCCACGGGAAATATTTGAGCATCGCCTTTGGTGGCGTGGTCCTCTTTGCCAACATCGATACCCTCATGCTCACACTAATCACCCACGACTTCCGCGGAGTCGCCGCCTACCAGGTCGCCGTGCCCACCGTGACTATCTTGTACACGCTCATGATGGCGGGCGCGCAGCCATTTCTCCCGATGGTACGCACACTCTGGCTCCGCAACGAGCGCGATTTACTGGCCGATGGCCTTTCCCGCATGTACGAAGCCGCCGTTGCGCTCATGCTGCCAATGGGTGTATTCCTCGCCTGCTTCTCCGACGTGTTCATGACGGTGCTTTTTAGAGGTGACGTGCTTCAAGCCCCGCTTGCCTTCAACATTCTTGCCATTGGCAGCTTGTTCTTCTTCGTTACCTTCCTGAACCTGCATGTCCTTGCCGGAGTCGAGGCCGCGCGCGACGCGTGCTGGGCCATCGTCGCGGCCCTCCTCACCAACACGCTGCTGGCCATCCCACTCATCTGGAGTATGGGAATCGCCGGGGCCGCACTCTCCACGGTCCTGTCCCACGGCCTCGCCGCCGCTTGGACTACACGGTCGGTGTGGCGACTCCTTACCCCCAGAATTCCCATCCGAGCCGCCTGTGCATCCGGTCTGCTCGCGCTTGCGTTAGGCGCTGGCTGCCTTGCTCTGCGGCAAACGTCGGCATTCGAATCTGCGCCCCTCGCAACTTCATTAGGCGCATGCGTGATCTCTATGATACTTGGCGTGTCATTCCTAGAAGCAACGGGGTTGTGTAACTTGCGCAATCTGTTTCGCGTGATCGTTAGCCGAAGATAGCTATAAGAAGACCTCTGGCAGTTTGGAATTGTTTTTTCATAAAACGCAATTTAATCATATGCCTAGACGCAATTTTCCTTGACAAGCTCCTCACTCCCTGAGTACTCTGAAATGGTGAACCGATATGGTGGTTCTGACGATACTCTTGAATTCTGGCGTTGTGGTTCTCTCAAACGGGTATGGGTGACGTAAAGCCTATCCCGATAGTTACTTAAAAGTGCATCCGAATCAGGGGACAGCCTGCCGGACAGGTGCGCAAGTGTTGAGTTGAGGCAAGGGTGATTTCATCCTACGCGCGCGCTCTTGGCAGGATGGAGGGAGATCCCATGCGAGCCCGATTGGCGCTTCTTGTAATCGTTCTTGGGGTATTCATTGTTGTCGCTGGGACTGCTGCCGCTCAGCAGCCAATCCCTCCCGACGCCATGAAGGCCCTGAAGACCCTCCAGGGCGGAGCGAATATTGAATCGGCGACGACTCTATACTCCGCGGAAGGCTACCTCCGCTTTATGGGAGCCCCGTCCGGCGCTTCCTTTGCCCCATCGGTCGCCGCAAAGAATGCCGGATCGGCTGACGCCGTCGCCAAAGCGTTTATCAACGAAAACGCCAAGGCATTTGGAGTTCTCAACCCTAACGTTGGCCTCACCACCACCCGCATCACATCAAAAGACGGGCGTACCTACGTGCGCGTGGGACAGACCTTCAAGGGCATCAAGGTACTGGGAGCCAGCGCAATCGTGCAGTTGAACGCGGCGAAAGATGTCGTCTGTGTCAACAGCGATATCATGCGCGAAGCCCCGAGCCTTTATTCGGGCTCTTTATCGACCACTCCGACGATTACCGCGAATGCGGCATCCCAAGCGGCGATTGCCGTCCTGAAATTGGAGAATCCGGAATTCCAATACACCACCTCGACTCCGGAACTGATGATCTACGCCCCAACCATAATTGGCAATCTCGGGCCCGTGCGCTTGGTGTGGTCTGTGGTTGTCGACAGCACTCCCATCGGAGTGAGCGAACGTGTGCTTGTCGACGCACATAGCGGGTTGGTCGCGTTCAAATGGTCGTTGATTCACAATGCCAAGTTTCGGCGCATTTACGACGCCCACAGCACTTCTTCCGGCACGCTCGCCCGCCAGGAAAGCCAGTCGGCCACAGGCATTGCGGATGTGGATTTAGCATACGACTACTACGGCGACACCTATGATTTTTACCAGGCCATAAATGGACGTGACAGCATCGACGACGCAGGCATGACCATGGTTGCGACCGTTCGCTATTGTCCTTCGATCTATTATTGCCCCTATCGGAATGCCGGCTGGAGCAGTTCGGCAAAAGCGATGATCTTTGGCAAGGACTTCGTTGTAGATGACGTTGTCGCGCATGAACTCACGCACGGCGTCACGGACTATACGTCTGACCTTATATACGCAAATGAGTCCGGCGCGATTAACGAGTCCATTTCCGACATGTGGGGGGAATGGGTCGATCAGTCGAACACTGCAACAGACATCTATGGCGATGACACCCCTGCCGCCAAATGGTGGATGGGAGAAGACATTCCGTTCGGTTCCGGTTATTACGGTGGGGCAATTCGATCTATGAAGAATCCTCCCGTGGTCGCGAACTTTCTGGACGGAGACTCTTACCGGATGCCCGACAGGTACTTGGGCAGTGGCTGGTTCTACGGCGTAGATGATAACGGGGGAGTCCATCACAATAGCGGCGTGGGCAACAAGCTCTGCTATCTGCTAACCGATGGTGATGATTTCAATGGCTTTTCGGTCACGGGGTTAGGTATCGACGCGGCATCGGATTTGGTTTACGAAGTTCAGACCAATCTCTTGAACGAATCGTCTGACTACCCCGAATTCGGTCTAGCTTTGCTGCAAGCCGCGGAGAATCTCGCTCTGGACGCACAGAATGTCAAGCGAGCATTGTTTGCAACGGAGATCCTGATCCCCGAAGGTTACCTTCGGAATCTCCGCGCTCAAGGCTCCAGTGAGCGATCCAACAAGGTTGTGCTGACGTGGGAAAACCCGGATTTCGGCGACTTCACAGGCGTAAGGGTCGTCAGGAATACACTTCATTTCCCAAATCATGACGCAGACGGCACGGTCGTAACCGACCTCGTGTTAGGCCAGACCAAGTACGTAGACGGGAATTTCGCATCCGGCACTCAACTGTTTTATGGGATCTTTCCGCTGACAGGTTCAGACCCGGAAAACGAACCGCTCTACGCACGGGTATATGTCGGGCAAGACATCGATTACCTCAGCGAAAACTACACCAACGGGACCGATCTTTCCTATCGTCAGATTCTTATCGCACCCACGGGCAGTCTTCTGCAGGGGTATGCATCCTTTCGCCCGGAGGACTACTTCAACTACCCGACGTACGAAGCCACCATCACAGACGCCGCGACCCTGCCTATCGCGAAAGAGAACATCTTCAACCTGCCGTTGACGGATGACGGATCCGTCTCCTTCTCACCCGACGCACCTTTCCCGTTCTTCGGGAACCTGCTGACGGAGCTGACCGTCAGCGCCAATGGGTGCATTACGGCAATCGTGGATCGTTACGCCATCTTCAGCGACCCGAACTATCCCACAACCTACGAAAAGCACTTCGAGTGGCCTCGAATCTCGTTCCTGTTCTCTGATCTGAACCCGACTGCGGGAGGACAAGTCTGGGGCCGCTTCCTGGACGACCGAATGGTTGTCACGTTTGAAAACGTTCCCGCTTTTACTGGAACTGGCACAACGATTCCCGGGCAGAACTACGGCAACACCGTGCAGTGTGAACTCTTCTATAGCGGGCATATTCGAATGACATATGGGGCGCTAACCGTCAAGAACGCCATCGTCGGCATATCCGATGGCCGGGGCCTCCCGTTGCTCGCCAAAGACCTCGTTGACAACGTTAAGAAACCCGAGGAAGTGGCCTCGAATCTCTCGGAGTTGACTCAACCCATTGCCGTTCAGATCGACCCAATTCCCATTCAATATGCGAGTGTCGGAGATACGGTCCAATTCACGGTTCACGCCACTTCTAGCATTGGGGGCACGCCCACCTATGGGGCGAATGGAACTCCCGGCGGCGCCTCCTTCAACACCACTACGGGCGCTTTCATTTGGGATACCGACGGCGCTTCCGCCGAAGTTCATGAAGTCGTATTTACCGCAACCGTTGGCGCAACTATCGCCAGTCAAATTGTCTACATCTACCTCACCGAAGACGACGTGGCGCCGATTGCGGAGAATCTGACGTTGCTGCCCACGGAACCCGCCGACGGCGATAACCTGTACGGCAGCTATGATTATGTGCACCCGACTCAGCCTGAAGGACCAAGCACGATCCTTTGGTACAAGAACAACGCCCACATACCCGCGTTCAACAACCAACTGACCGTGCCGAATACCGCAACGAAACCGGGTGAACTCTGGTACTTCACCGTCTTGCCCACGACAATTCCCGTAGGCTACACCGTGACGGGTTACGAATACCTGCGCGGCATTGCGTACCAATCGCCGATGGTTACCATCGGAGAGGCTGCAAAATCGGATGCCAACAAGGACGGCAAGATCAACTCCGTGGATCTGCAGGCGGTTGTTGCTGCGGTGCTCGGGACGATAGATCCGCGGATTAACCCAGACGCAAACGGTGACGGCAATACCGACGCATCGGATCTGCAAACTACCGTGAACTCGATCTTGCACGGAAACTAGGCGCAAGCACCAAATAGGCATGGGAACGCCACGCTACGAGATGAGGACAGCGGACTCGGTCCCGTCCGAGCGGAGTACGTGCGGCTTCCGAAGGCGCTTGTTCAAGAAAGACGACGGCGTCCCCGTAAGCGTCACTCATCTTAGTATTCACGACGCCCGTGAGCACTGGCACGAACACACGCACGAGTATTATTACGTATTGCACGGCTCGGGCATTCTGTTCATCGACGGAGAACCCGTACAAGTCGAGGCGGGCGATTGCGTTTGGATTAAGCCTGGAGCCAGGCATTACGCCCAAGGCGAACTGGAATCGCTGATTATCGCATCGCCGGCCTACGATGTTGCCGACACCCATTTCGCTGACAGCGCTTCCCTGGAACCAAGCGCTTCCATCTAATCTAAGAAGGCGCCCGGAGACTTACCTGCCGGGCGCCTTTGTCTTGTTTTACGAAGTCTCGAGAAAGCCGGGGCTAGCCGCGCTCTGCAAGCGGCTTCACCGGACGCAAAGCAGGACCCGTATATCGGCTCAACGGCCGGTAAATGCGGTTATTCATGGCCTGTTCAATAAAGTGGGCGCACCAACCCGTAACCCGCGACGCGACAAATAGCGGCGTATACAAATCGAGCGGAAGTCCCAGAAGGAAATAGGTCAGTCCGCACGGGTAGTCCACATTCGGCATGATGTTCTTCTCATTCACCATCGGATCCTTGATGGCATCATAGATGTCCATCCAGCGTTGTTCGCCCTTGCTCTCCGCAAGTTTGCGCAGTTCGCGCTCCAGAATGCGCGCCCGGTGGTCGCCGTGTTTGTAGACGCGATGGCCGAATCCCATCACTTTCTGCTTGGTGGCCAGCGCATTCGCGATCCAAGCCTTCGCTTCATCCGCGGTCTTGAATTGCTTCAGCATCTCCATCGCCGCTTCGTTGGCCCCGCCGTGAAGCGGCCCCTTAAGCGCGCCTATGGCCCCCGTAACACCGGAAACCATGTCTGACATCGTCGAACAAATCACTCGGCACGTGAACGTGCTCGCGTTAAATTCGTGTTCGGCGTAGAGCACAAGCGTCAAGTCAAGCAAGTGCGCCGATAACGCATCGGGCACGACACCATGAGCCTGGTACAGGATTTGTGCCGCGTGCGACAGGCCGCACATCGTCTCGATGGGTTCCTTACCGTTGATCAAACGGTACCGCGCCGAGATGATGGCCGCCGTCTGCCCAATCAACCACAGGGCCCGTTGATACATCGCGGGCGTGCTGTCTCCCTTGACGGGGTCGTAATGCCCTGCAAACGACACCATGGAGCGCAGCACATCCATCATCGGCACATCGTGTGGAATCAGCCGAAGCGCATCGACAACCGGTTTCGAAAGCGTATGCGCTTCCTCCACAACGGCTTTCAACACGTCAAGTTGAATCTGATCCGGCAATTCCCCGTACAGCAGCAAATGCGCCACTTCTTCGAACGTGGCGTGTTCAGCCAAGTCCTCGATGGCATATCCGCGATACAGAAGCACACCCTGATCGACGCACGCCACTTCCGTATCGCCCGCAATGACTCCTTCCAGTCCAGGCTTGAAATTCTCCTGGGACATGAACCCACCCTCCTTGAATTGCGATTTGCACCAGGCGCCCAGCCTTGCTCCGGGCCAACTATCGTATCCGCGGCGCACGAACCGCGGCTTGCGATTACACGTCGTAGTCGAGCAACTCGTACAGCTCTTGCCGTGTCTGCATCAGATCCAGCATGTCGCGCTGCGTACCCACTTCCCTCAACTCCTGTAGCGCCGATTGCATAGCCTTCATAGCAATCCGCTGCAAGGTCACCGGGAAGATCACGATGTTATACCCCATTTCCGAGAATTCATCCACACTGAGGTACGGCGTCTTTCCAAACTCCGTCATGTTCGCCAGCAAAATGGTGTCGACGTCCTGCGCGAACCGCGCAAACTCCTCCGCGCCCTGCAGCGCCTCGGGAAAAATGCCATCGGCCCCCGCCTCCAGATAGGCGTGTGCGCGCTTCACCGCGTCGTCGTAACTTGTCACCCCGCGCGCATCCGTGCGTGCCAACAGCAGGAAGTCGTCGCTTGTCTTGGCTTCTGCTGCCGCGGCAATCTTCTCACAGAATTCCTCCATCGACACAAGAGACTTGCCATCGAGGTGGCCGCAACGCTTTGGAAAATTCTGGTCCTCCAGATGAATCCCGCTGACGCCCGCCGCCTCCAGCAAACGCACCGTGCGCGCGGCGTTTTCGGGCCCGCCATACCCCGTGTCCGCGTCGGCAATGATCGGCAGACTTGTCGAATTCGCGATGGCCGCGCAATGCGCCACCGACTCCGAAAGGGTCATCAACCCGACATCCGGCACGCCGCCCACACTGTTGGCCAACACCGCCCCGGATAGGTAAATCGCCTCGAACCCTTCTTGCTCGATCAGGCGCGCGCTCAGCGCGTTGATCGCGCCGGGCATGGCTACCGTGTGGTCCGCGAGCAGCGCGCGCAAGCGATCGGAACGTTCCATTGAACCATGCGTCACAACGGCGTTCTCCGCGACAAATGTGCAACCAAACACACGCCCCGGCTGAAATCAGCCAGCCCCAAACTGCCCCCAACGTACTGAAGCGTGGCACTACACCCATGTCTATGTCAAGAACCGCGCCCCATAGGACCCATAGGTCCCATGGGTCCCTCCCCAACTGGACCCCACCCCCGCCATCTGTCACAATACGTTCACACGACAACAAGGAGACTTCCTATGCCGCCCGCGATTACTCGTCGTACTGCCATGTCCGTTCTCGCAGGAACCGTCGCCGGATCGCTTGTAGCCAGCGCGCAAGATGCCGCCGCGCCCGCCGATGGCCCCGTGAAGGGCAACCTGAAACAGTCCGCCTGCAAATGGTGCTATTCGAAGATCCCCCTGGACGAACTGTGCAAAGCAGGGGCGGCCATCGGTCTCAAGGGAATCGATCTGCTCGGCGAAAGCGACTGGGCCACGGTCAAGAACTACGGACTCGTCTGCGCGATGGCCAACGGCCCCAGCGGTCTTACCGACGGGTGGAACGACCCGAAGAATCACGACAAGTACGTGGATGAATCAGAGCGCCTACTGCCGCTCGCCGTCGCCGCGGGTGTTCCCAACATGATCGCTTTGTCCGGCAATCGCCGCGGCTTGAGCGACAAAGAAGGAATCAAGAACTGCGCCAAAGGGCTGAAGCGCATCATGCCGACGGCAGAGAAGTTGGGCATCAACATTTGCATGGAACTGCTCAACAGCAAGCGCGACCACAAAGACTACCAATGCGACCACACCGCATGGGGCGTGGAATTGTGCAAAGAAGTCGGCTCTGACCGCTTCAAACTTCTCTACGACATCTACCACATGCAGATTATGGAAGGCGACGTCATCGCCACCATCGAAGCGAACCACCAATACATCGCCCACTACCACACCGGCGGCGTTCCCGGACGCCACGAAATCGACGCCACCCAGGAACTTAACTACCGCCGCATCTGCGAAGCCATCGTCGCTACCGGCTTCACCGGCTACCTCGCCCAAGAATTCATCCCGGCGAAAGACCCGATCCCGTCGCTGACCCAAGCGGTTCGGATATGCGATGTGTAGCGGAGAGCAACTTTAGCGAAACGGCACGGCTATGTCCGAATCATCGATGAATCGGGAGAGAACTAACTCTATCCGGCATCGTACTTCGTGGCGGTTGACATTCTTGCCTCGGCTCAAGTACTCCTGAGCCTTTAAGTGCAACGTCGAATGCGCGTGTTGCCCACTGGGGAAGAATCACGGCACGAAGAGAGCTGTGTCGCAAGGCAGTTAAACTGTCATCCCGAGCGAAGCGAGGGATCTGGCGTAAGATCGGCTCATTCCGGCGCCAGATGCTTCGCTGCCGCTCAGCATGACAATCCAAAGCGAGTTCCAAATATTGTTTAGATGAAGCTGTTTTTTGGGGGAGCGGTACGAAAATACGACGTCTCCTGCTGTGGCGCGGTTTCCTGACCGCGCCACTCTTACGACCGTCAGGTCTCCTCTTAACTTAGCGTTTTCGCATCGCTTGCTGATGCACCCCTCACTCCTTCTTCCGCTTGTCCCTCAGGTAAATCGCCTTTCCGCGCCCTTCGCCGACTTGCCGTTCCTCGATGTCGAACAGCTTGATGGCGTTGATCAACTCGCTGAGTTTGGCGTACCCGTAGTTGCGCGGGTCAAACTCCGGCGACTGTTTTGCGATGTTGCTGCCCACATTGGCGAGGTGCGCCCAACCGACTTCGTCCGATGACGATTCGACCGCGTTGCGAATCAAACGGACCAACTTCGTGTCTTGCTTCAACTCGGAAGCCGACTTCCGCGCAATCGCGTCGTTCTCGTTAATCTTCGCGCGCAGCACTTCGGTGTAAATGAACTTGTCGCACGCCGACACGAAGGCCGCCGGTGTCTTCTTCTCGCCAAACCCGTACACAAGCAAACCCGACTCCCGGATACGTGATGCCAGCCTCGTGAAATCGCTGTCGCTCGACACGAGGCAGAACCCCGTAAACTTTCCCGTGTACAGCAGGTCCATCGCGTCGATAATCATCGCGCTGTCGGTGGCGTTCTTCCCGCGCGTGTACCCGAATTGCTGAATCGGCTGAATGGAGTGCTCCAGGAGCACCTCTTTCCAGCCTTTCAACGCGGGTAACGTCCAATCCCCATAGATGCGTTTCACGCTGGCCACGCCGTACTTCGCAATCTCCGCCAGCAATCCTTCGATAATCGAACTCTGCGTATTGTCCGCGTCGATCAATACCGCCAAGCGTTCCGCTTTTTCGACCGCCATGGTCCCTCGATTCTGCGCCAATGCGCCCGCTTTCTCGCCGCCCCTACTTCGGCACCCAGAATTCGTTCTCTGTGCGCGCGGTCTTCAGATACTCCTCGATCTTCGCGACAATGTCTGGGTGGTCCGCGGCCACGTCCTTCGTTTCCCCGATGTCGTCTTTAATGTTGTACAGCTCAAGCGGCCCGTGAAGCCCATTGCGGATGCCTTTCCAGTCACCGTACCGCACCGCGCAATCGAAGCCTCCCTCATGAAATTCCCAATACAGAAACTCATGCTGCGGCTGCTCCACCAACTCCGGTTTCACGCCGTTTGCTTTCAATGTCGGCACAATGGATATCCCGTCGATCCCTTTCGGCGGTTCCACGCCCGCCAATTCGGCAAGCGTCGGCATCACGTCCCAAAACGCCCACACCTGCTCGCTTACCGCGCCCGGCTTCAACGTCCCCGGCCACCACGCCAGCATCGGTTCACGGATGCCTCCGTCCGTAAGGTCGCGCTTGTAGCCGCGCACCGGCCCGTTGCTGTCATTGAAGTCGGCATCCGATCCGCCTTCCCGGTGCGGACCGTTGTCGCTCGTGAAAAACACGATGGTGTTCTCCGCGATGCCCAAGTCGCGCAACCGATCCAGAACACGCCCCACATCGCGGTCCATCCGCGTGATCATCGCGGCTCGCCCTTGCTCCGGTTTCGGCCACGCCTTGTCCGCGTACAGCCCGTAGTCCGGCACCTCCATACCGTCGCCTTCCGCGCGCCCGCGTTCGTTATTCGCGTGCGGTATCGTCAGTGCGAGATACAGAAAGAACGGTTCTGCTTTGTGCGCTTCGATCCAACTCAAGCCCTCTTCGATAAACAGGTCGTGTGAATACTGTTTCCGCTCGACGGCAACACCTTTTTTTGTCGGACTCTGCACGTTGCCCTCAATGGGCACCCGCTCCTCGCCGCGCCACAAAAAGTCCGGGTAGTAATTGTGCGCGTGACCCTGGTCCGTGTAACCGAAGAAATAGTCGAAGCCTTTCTTGATGGGCGACCCCGTCGTATCCGGTTCGCCCAAGCCCCACTTGCCAATCAGCGCCGTTGCGTACCCCGCCCGCTTCATCAGTTCGGGGATAGTCACGTCCTCTGGGCGCAGGGATTGCCTTCCGTTTCCGCGTATCCACGCGTGCCCGCAGTGGTACCCGGTCATCAACGAACACCGCGACGGCGCGCACACCGTGCTCCCCGCGTACGCTTGCGTAAACCGCACGCCCTCCGCCGCCATCTGATCCAGCCGCGGTGTTTGAATTACTTTTTGGCCGTAGCATCCGAGATCGCCATACCCCAAGTCATCCGCAAGGATAAAGACCACGTTCGGACGCTTCGCCGCCGCGCCAGCCGCATCCTGGCCGCGCGCCACACTCGCCCACAAGCCACTCCCCGCCGCAACCCCAGCGACCCGCAACCATTCCCGGCGATTCATATACATAGGGGATCTCCTCGTTCGTCTCCTCTATCTTAGTCGCATGAGGTGCCATATGCACACTACAGCGAAATAGAACGAAGAAGCAGTCTTGCCTGACTGTAAGCAACCTCCAACTCGCGACATGAAACCTTCCGCTTGCAAACGGGGGGCGCTTGCCATATACAATCGCAGGCGTGAAAACTAAACGTTGTAGCGGTCTTCTGTTGCACCCGACCTCGTTACCGGGCCGATTCGGAATCGGTGACCTGGGAAGCGAGGCCTATCGTTTTGCCGACTTCCTCGCAAAGTACGGTCAGCGCGTTTGGCAGGTTCTGCCGCTTGGACACACCGGATACGGCGACTCGCCCTATCAGTGCTTCTCCTCGTTTGCGGGCAATCCTCTGCTAATCAGCCCAGAACTGCTTGTTGAGGACGGCCTCCTCGACCCGCAGGAAATTTCCAATCCGCCGGACTTTCCGTCGGACCGCGTCGATTTTGGCTGGGTCATCGACTGGAAACGAGGACTCATCGACAAGGCCGCCGCCGCGTTTAAGGCAAACCCGAACCACCCGGATCGGCACGCCTTCGACTCGTTCTGCACCGACCAAAACTGGTGGCTCAGCGATTACACCCTGTTCATGGCCGCCAAGCAGGCGTACAAATGGAAGCCGTGGACAACCTGGGACGACGGCCTCCGGCAGCGTCTCGATGATTCGCTCCGGCATTGGGGCGAGGCTCTCGCAGAACCAATCTATGTGCTGAAGTTCGTCCAGTTTCAGTTCTTCAAGCAGTGGTGCGCGCTCAAGCGCTACTGCAACGAACGCGGCATCCGAATTCTTGGCGACATCCCCATCTATGTCGCCTGGGATAGCGCCGACACGTGGTCGCACCCCGACCTGTTCTATCTCGACGAAAAAGGCTACCCCACGGTTGTCGCCGGCGTTCCGCCGGATTACTTCTGCGCAACCGGTCAGTTGTGGGGCAATCCGCTCTACCGCTGGGACGTCATGGAACAACGCGGGTATTTCTGGTGGATTCAGCGCATTCGCGCCACTTTGTCGCTCGTCGACATCGTGCGCATTGATCACTTCCGCGGCTTCGAATCCTACTGGGAAGTTCCGGCCAGCGAGGAAACCGCCGTCAACGGGCGTTGGCTGCCCGGACCGCGCGACAACCTCTTCAATGCCATTCGCGGCGCGTTGGGCGAAGTGGCCATCGTCGCCGAAAACCTCGGCATCATCACGGACGAGGTGGAAGAACTGCGCCACCGGCTTGGATTCCCCGGCATGGCCGTCCTCCAGTTCGCGTTCGGCGCGGACGCCCGCCACTCGGGTCTCCTGCCCCATCTCTGGGAACACAACACGGTCGCCTACACCGGCACCGCCGACAACGACACCACTGTCGGCTGGTGGGACGCCAAAGGCGGCTCTACCCAGTCGCGCAAGGCCATATCTGCTGAACGCGCCTACGCGAAAAACTACCTCAACACCAGTGGCAAAGACATCAATTGGGTGTGTATCCGTGCCCTCATGGCCTCGGTTGCCGATACGGCGGTCGTTCCCGTTCAAGATATCCTCGGCCTCGACAGCGAGGCGCGCATGAACCTCCCGGGGAGTTCGGGAGGTAGCAATTGGCGCTGGCGCTTGGCCTCGGGCATGCTGAATGACTCCGTGGGCGAACGGCTCGCCGAATTGACCGACATATATGGACGGCTACCGGACAATACCACCGGTTCGCAGTAAATCCGGCGCGTAGTACCGGCAACTATCGATATACCTCCATGAAGAGTTCCATCAGATTCGCAATTCACCGCGCGTCGCTCGACGACCAATACGAGTGGCTGCGCATGCGGCAGCTTCTATGGCCGCAAGGCTCTGAAGACCAGCACCGTGCCGAAATGAAGTCCATCATGACCGCATACGACGCTGTCGTCATGGTCTGCCCACGCCCGGGTGGAGGCCTTCAAGGTTTCGTTGAAGCCTCCATCCGCCGCCATGCCGAAGGCTGCGAAACCAGCCCCGTTGGGTACATCGAAGGCTGGTATGTAGACAAGGACGCCCGCGGCCAGGGCGTCGGCAAAGCCCTGATCCGGGCCATCGAAGAATGGTCGTTCGCCCGGGATTGCCGCGAATTGGCATCCGATGCCGTGGTCAGCAATGCTATGGGTATCGCCGCCCACCTGCATGTCGGTTTCGAAGAAACGGAACATGTTGTCCATTTTCGGAAAAGAATCGAACCAGTCCCGTAGTCGATCCAAACCAACACACAAGGGGAATCAACAATGAAGAAGCTGCTTGCAACGTTACTCGCGTTCTCGCTCGTTCTGGTGGTGGGCATGGCGGTGGTCCACGCCGCGGACAAGCCGGAAGGAGCCAAGGTCCTTCGTCATGTCGTGCTCTTCAAGTTCAAGGCCGACGCCACGCCGGAACAGGTCAAGAGCGTAGAAGAAGCCTTCGCCGCCATGAAGGGCAAGCTGCCGCTGATCCAGGACTTCGAATGGGGCACGGATGTCAGCACGGAAAATCTGCAACAAGGATTCACGCACTGCTTCTTCGTGACCTTCAAGAGCGAAGCCGACCGCGACGCCTACCTGCCGCACCCCGTACACAAGGAATTCGTCAAACTTGCCGGCACCTGCCTTGAGAAGGCGCTGGTGGTGGACTACTGGGCCCGCGACTAGAAGCCGGCATCCAAACAACGTTAAGGACCTGAACGAGTCGAGATTGAGGAGCGGCCTAACGGCTGTCTTCGCCTCACTTGATCGTTCGGGTCCTTCTTTTATTGCAGCGCCACTTCGCCCAAGTCCGTCTTACCATTCGGAGGCAAGACCACTTCCGGCAGATCAAGCGTCAGCCCACTGATTGTCTTTAGCTTCACCGTGAACTTGCCCGGCGGCAGCGACGGAAACACAACGCGTCCCTCTTTATCCGAATCGGCCTCGTCGGGCCACCACGGTCCGCGAGTCGGGTGAAAGAGCATGACACCCACATTCTCTTCGGCAACGGGCCGCCCCTCGGGCGTCACGAGTTCCATGCTGAGTGACGCCCCCGGCACCATCGTGATGACCATTTCTTCAGTCTGGTTGGCGTTGCCTGGCAATACATCGAAATAGTTGTTCGCAAATACGCGCCGCGTCGGGTCCCACGCGCGCACGTAAAGCCATTGTTCGGCGGGTATCGACACCACCCCCCGTCCATCCACATCCGTCAACGCGCCCTGCGCGATAGGCTTGCCGAACGCGTTGGGCTCTTTGGATGCGATAGGCATCATGTTGACCAAAGGCCGCCCCTCCATATCGACCACTCGCACGCGCGCCAATGTGGTTTGAGAACTCGCCGCAGGAACGGGGCTGACAGGAGATTGCTGCGTGGGCGCCTGCGACTCCACCGGCTTGTCCGTAGGAGCGGGTGGCGCGGGCGAACACGCCGTGATAAGCACAACCAGAAGTACTATGCCACGTCCCACGACGGCGTCCCTCAATACGCGACGTCCGGCTCAACACGAGGTGCAGGACTCGTTGCCTTCTCGACTGGACGAGTCGCGTCTACACTCTCGGCCTGCGCGGCTTCTTCGCTCGCAAACTGCACTTCGTACAGACGGCGGTAGACGCTGCCTTCGCGCTGCAACAGTTCGTGGTGCGTCCCTTGCTCGACTACGCACCCATTGTCGAGCACAATGATTCGATCCGCTCGCTGCACCGTAGACAGTCGGTGTGCAATCACGATCGACGTGCGCCCCACCACAAACTCCTCGATAGCCCTCTGAATCGCGCGCTCGCTCTCGGTGTCCAGACTTGAGGTGGCCTCGTCAAGAATCAGAATGGACGGGTCCTTCATCAGCGCGCGCGCAATCGCCAGACGCTGGCGTTGCCCGCCCGACAATAGTCCACCCGATTCGCCCACGGGCGTGTCGTATCCGCGCGGCAACCGCTCAATGAACTCCTCGGCGTGCGCGGCCTTCGCGGCACTGCGAATGCGGTCATCCGAATACGTGGTCCTGCCCGCGGTAATGTTCGCGCGTACAGACTCGTTAAACAGGATGATCTCTTGCGTCACGATGCCGATCTGCGCGCGCAGGCTCTCTTGTGTCACCTTCCGAATATCGATGCCATCGAACCGGATCGCGCCGCCGGTCACGTCGTAGAAACGCGGCAACAACTTCACGACTGTACTCTTGCCCGCGCCGCTGTGGCCGACGATCGCCACCATCTCGCCCTTCTTCACTTCAAACGACACGCCGTGCAGGACTTCCGTCTTGCCGTCGTATCCGAACTGCACGTTGTCAAAGCGGATGCCGTCTTTAATCGGTTTCAATTCGACCGCGTCCGGCGCATCCAGAATCTCGGGCTTCATGTCAATGAACTCGAACGCGCGTTGTGCGCTGGCCACACTGCTCTGCACCGCGTTGTTCACCGACGTGATTTTGCGAATCGGATCGAGCATGCCCGCCAGCGCGACGTACAACACAGCGAGCTCAGACAGTTCCAGGATGCCGTCCTTAACCTGTTTGGCGCTGATATAAATGAAGACCACGAAACCAATCATCATCACGATTTCGGTCAGCGGGCCAATGGCCGCGTCGGCCCACATCATCTTCAGACCCTGACGCTCCAGCTTCCGGTATTCACGATTCACCACACCGATGGCGTAATCTTCCATCGAATACCCTTTGACGATACTAATCCCCGTCACGGTCTCCTTCGCTACCGTCTGCAACGATGCGACCTTCTCCAACGACCGTCGCGCGCGCCGTCGCACGCTTTGGCCAACCTTAATCATCACGTAAGCGACCGGCGGCAACACACACAGTCCAATCAATGTGAGCGACACGCTTTGCCACAGGGCGATTCCCAGGAACATGAGCGCCTTGAATGGCTCGCGAAACAACTTCATGAACACGACCGTCAAACCGCGGCCCGCCATAAAAATATCGTTGGTCAGTCGCGCCACCACTTCTCCCGAGGTGCGCTGCTCAAAGAACTTCAGCGGCAAACGGATGATGTTTGCGTACATCTCCTTGCCGAGTTGTATCGTCACAAAGGTCGCAATCGACGCCGACAAGTACTCCTGCAAGAACCGCGCAATGCCGCCCAGAATGGTCAGCGACATGACCAATACACACACCCACGTCATGGCGCGCATGGGGTTTTCTCGAAGATAGGCCAGCCTCGTCGCGATCAACCCATTGATGTCACCCGCCAGCCGGTTGGCATACTTGCCTCCAATGAACGCATCAATCTTGTCCGCGCGCTGGCTCACATTCTTCTGAACATGCGCAAGATCGCCTGCAACCTTCGCATCATTGGATTCAAACACGTACTTAACGATGGTGCCCGTGCCGATAATCACGCCCCCGAACGAACCGGCAACAAAAAAAGCGAATACGATCGAGGTCGCCAGCCGGAACTTGTACCGCATCACGTAGCCAAGCAACCGGTTGTAGATCGGCCACGTGCGGCCCTGCGCGTCGCTCAGGTGGCGCGGATTGTATTCGCCCGTATCGTCAACACCATGCATAATTCTGTCCGTTTCTTAGGTAAGGAAACTCGAGATTCGAGGCTATCACAACGCCTCGCAATTCAACAAGGAAAGCGTCCGCTCAGCGCGGCATAACTCGAAACAGTTCAGACGCATTTCGCGTGGTCTGCTCGCAGAATTCCTCAAACGTCAGTCCCTTCAGCGCCGCCAGAGTCTCCGCAGTGTACCGCACAAAGGCAGGCTCGCACCGCTTGCCGCGCACCGGTTGCGGCGCTAGATACGGGCTATCCGTTTCAATCAATAAGCGATTCATCGGCACGGCCAGCGCCGCTTCACGCAACGACCCAGCCTTTGGAAAGGTTACGTTCCCAGCAAACGATACGTGAAAGCCCCAGGCCACACACGTTTCGGCAAACGCCGCATCGCCCGAGAAGCAATGCATGATGCCGCCCGGCAACTGTCGCGCATACTCGTCCAACGTCGCCGCCATATCGTCTTCGGCATCACGGTTGTGAATAACCACCGGCAGATTCAGTTCCACGGCAAGGTCCAATTGAGCGCGAAACGCGTTCTGCTGCGCTTCACGCGGAGCCGTGTTGTACTTGTAGTAATCGAGGCCAATCTCTCCGATGGCCACCACACCGGAACGGCTCCCCATTTCCCGCAATTTCGCAATGCCCTCTTCCGTGACATACTCGGGATGGTACGGATGCACACCCACAGCCGCATACACACGGTCTCGTGTCAACGCAACCGCCGCCTCGCTCGATTCTAGATCGTCGCCGATGACCACAATCCACTCAAGCGCATCCAGCGCGCGCGAAATAGTAGCCTCGCGGTCTTCGTCGAACTTTTCAGACTGGATATGGCAGTGCGTATCAACAGGCCGCTTCATAACGGAATCCGGAAGGCAATCACCGACTGCCCCAAGCGTAGCGAAGCGGAGACGGGTCTGTCCCAAGTTTCCACAAAGCGGAGTAAAGAGAAGACGGGTTTGTCCCTGTCGATAATTCGGTTCTTCACGGGGGCCTAGTTCTGGGGATTCGCCGGCCGGTTTTCCTGGCCACCGCCACCCGAACTCTTCCTGCGGCGGCGTCTCCTGCCACGGCGTTGTCCGCCGCCCTCGCCCGCCTGCCCTTCCTGCGGACGCGGACCCTGCGGACGGCCACCCTGCTGCGGGCGTTGCTCGCGGCGTTGCCCCGACACTGCGTTGGTGTCCTCTTCGTCCACCATCACGTCCGCATCGTCCTCGAACTCTTCGGTGATGACTTCCTCGTCGCCATCGGCGACTGCCAGCAGCCGTTCTTTCCAGTCGGACGGACGATACGGCGAATCGGCGAACGCGCCCTCGTGCCCGAACACATCCGCCTCGATCGGCTCCTCTTCTTTCGGAGCCGATTTCGCCGATGCCTCTGCGCGCTTCGCGTCTTTGTACATTTCGTTTTCGTAGCTCAGGCAGCACAACAATCGGCCGCACTGCCCGCTGATCTTGGTGGGATTCAACGACAGGTTCTGCCGTTTCGCCATCTTCATCGAGATCGGTTTGAACTCTTGCAGCCACGTTGAACAACAAAGCTCACGCCCGCAGACCCCGATCCCGCCGATAATCTTCGCTTCGTCGCGCACTTGAATGTGGCGCAACTCGATGCGCGTCTTCAGATCCGTCGCCAAGTCGCGTACAAGATGCCGGAAATCAACGCGATCCGCCGACGTGAAGTAGAACACAACCTTGTGCTTGTCGAACGTATACTCCACGTCCACCAGCTTCATGGGAAGCTTGTGCTCTCTGATGCGCTGCGCGCAGATGTCCTTCGCGCGCGCTTCATCGATAAGGAGTTGGTGATACGTGCCCTCGTCGTTGTGGGTCACCTTCCGCACAACAGTCATCTTGAGCCGGCTCTTCGCTTCTTCGGGACACTCCTCCGGCGGCAGCACACACGTTCCCCATTCGAGACCGCGGTCGCTGCGCACGATGCAATTCTCATCTCGCAACAAAGGAATATCTTCGCTCAAGAACGTAAAAACGCGCGTGGGCTTGCGCAATCGAATCTTCACCATCTGCATGGTCACAACTCCCGGGCCGGCCTATGCTTTCGCCAGCGTAAGGAACAAATCGCGGAACACGCGCTCTTCGGGAATGTAGCGATCGAGGTACACCCGCGTCTGCTCGATGGCCCGGATCTTCTCTCCGACCGACGCCGTGGACTCCCGTTCGAGGCGTTCCAGTTGATCCTTGTTCCACACCTGCTCCCGATCATGCGTCTCGCCGAGTACGGCCGCGTCGCGATACCAGGTAGCCAGCAGGTGCAACAATTCGAGTATATCACGTTTGATGACCGCATTCAGTTGGGCCACCCGTTGCTCCTTCAACCGCTCCAAATCATCCCGTGAAAGTTCGTTCGCGTCGTCAATCCCCATTTCCGCCTTCACCGCGGACTCTATCTCTTTGCGTCGCGATTCGAGAAACGCCGCGAACTCTTCCGCCATTACCACCGGATCGTCACCATCTGCCAACTTATGCGCCAGCGCCAGCACGATGTCCCGTTTGTCACTGTCCACCAGATCCAATGCGCGCGACATTTCGCCTTCCGAAATCCCCGCTATCGAATCCGCTGTATTCGCGTCCAAATCGCGCAGCTTCAAAAGCAGATCCGCCACAGTCTCGCGGCGTAACGCCCGAAATCGGACAGACTGGCACCGCGATCGAATCGTCGGCAACAACATGCGCGGGTACTCGCTTATCAGTATGAAAACCGACTTGCCCGGCGGTTCTTCCAGCGTCTTCAGGAAGTGGTCTTGTGCCTCGCGCCGCATGCGGTCCGCATCGCGAATGATGAAAATGCGCCACTGCGATTCAAACGGCCGCAACGCCGCCAACTCGTTGATCTCGTCGATGTCCTTCTTCAGGATTTCGCGGTTCTTCGTCGCGGGCGTGACAATCTTTATGTCAGGATGGTTTCCATGCGCAATCTTGCGGCAGGAAAGACACTCGTCGCAGGGTTCCGTCCCGCCTGCCGTACAGTTGATCGCCTTGGCAAGTTCCGTCGCCGCCATCGCCTTGCCAACTCCTCCGGGACCCAGGAACAGCAAGCCATTCGGAATGCGCTTCTCGCGCACCATGTTCTGCAACAGGCGAACCGCCACTTCTTGGTCACGTATAGCGTTGAAGCTCATGCGAGCGGTATCCGTTCTTCGGCCAGCCGGCGCACGTCCGCCGCTACAGCATCTACGCCGCGCGCGCCGTCAATCGGCACCACACGTTCCGGTTCGGAGCGCGACAAGGCCAAGAACCCTTCGCGAACACGCCGGTGAAACTCAATGGACTCATTCTCAATCCGGTCCAGGCCGCGCCGTGCCATCGCGCGTTTTAGACCTTCCTCCGGATCGATGTCCAGCACGATGGTCAAGTCAGGCCAAACTCCGCCTGTCGCGATGCGGTGCAACGCTGCAATGGTCTCCGGAGACAACGCGCGCCCTGCGCCTTGATAGGCCGTCGTTGAATCTGCAAACCGATCGCAGAGCACGACCTTGCCTGCGTCCAGCGCGGGCCGAATGCGCTCGGCGACGTGTTGAGCCCGTGCGGCAGCGTACAACAGCAGCTCTGTCACGGAAGTCATCTCGCGATGAACAGGGTCGAGCAACACGCCGCGAATGGCCTCTGCAATGGGTGTGCCCCCCGGTTCTCGCGTTACGTCCACGGAACACCCGCGCGATTCCAGGTAGTCTTTAAGAAGCGCCAATTGGGTCGATTTGCCGCAGCCTTCCACGCCTTCGAACGTGATAAAGCAGCCCCGCTTCATTCGCCCAAAGCCTTCTTGCGTGCAAGTTGCGCCTCCGCGAAGAAGGCGTCCAATGAATTCCCGTCGCTCTCCGCAATCATGGCGCGCACGGCGTCAAGCCGCTTGGCCAACTCCGCAAGTCCTTCCGATATCGCCTCGCGATTCGTCAGACAAATGTCGCGCCAGATTTCGGGCCGTCCCCCGGCCACACGCGTCACATCGCGAAACCCTTTGCCTACCGTGGAGCGAATGTCGCCGAGGTTACCCGCGAGCGACGCCACCAACGAGGATGCAATATGCGGAATATGACTGGATCGCGCCACCAGCGCGTCGTGCACCGCGGGATCGATTTCAACCACACGCGCACCCACGCCCTTCCACAATCCGCACACGACCTCATGGGCATCGGCGGCGTGGCCGTTCGCGCACTCGACAAGCGTCACGCAATTCTCGTAGAGCCGATCCGTCGCGTGTTCCGGTCCGTATTTCTCCGAACCCGCCATGGGGTGGCTTCCAACAAAACGAAGCGGTTGCCGCCACGTAGCGCGCGCATGCGCGCAGATCTCGGCCTTCGTGCTCGCGACATCCGTCACAACGGCGGAAGGGTCGCATAACGAAGCGATGGTATCCAACTGCCCTGCGACCAGCGCCGCCGGCGTACACAACACAATCAAATCGGCCCCGCGAATGCCTTCGCTCAGATCCAGAAAGGTCTTGTCGACCGCGCCAAGTTTCAGCGCCGTGTCGAGCGATTCCTGCCTGCGCCCGATTCCATAAACACGGTCCGCCATGCGGCGCGCCTTGAGCGCAAGCCCAAGCGAACCGCCCAGCAGACCTACGCCGACAATCGCGGCCGTATTGAAGTGTGCTGTCACGGCTGTTCCTGCGCCACGGCAATCGCTTCCGGCAACGTAAACACCCCCAAGTAGAGCGCCCTGCCGATAATCACCTCGTCCACGCCGTCGGGTTCCAGCGCTTTCACTCGCCGGACATCGTCCAACGACGACATCCCGCCCGACGCGGTCACGGGAATGCCTACGGCCCGGGCCACCGCCTGCGTGGCTTCCAAGTTCGGACCCTTCATCATCCCATCACTCAGAATGTCGGTATAGATAATACGCGAAGCGCCTGCGTCTTCGACTTGCTTGCCGAACGACACGGCATCCGTCTCGGTAGTCTCCAGCCAACCGCTCAAGGCGACCTTGCCCGCCCGCGCGTCGATGCCCACTACAATGCGCCCAGGATAAGCGCGTGCGGCTACGCGCAGCAACTCGGGATCCCGGTGCGCCGCCGTGCCCAAAATGATGCGTTCCGCGCCCGCTTCGGCAAGCGCGTCAATGCTTTCCATCGTGCGAATCCCGCCGCCGACTTCCACCCGCATCCCTGCCGCCGTCATGCGACGCACGGCATCCAAAACACAGACGGCGCCGCTACGGGCGCCGTCCAAGTCTACGATGTGGATGATGTCGCCGCCGAGTTCGTGCCAGGAACGCGCTTGCGCTACCGGATCCTCCGCGAATACGGTCTCTTGACCGTAATCGCCCTGGACCAGGTTCACGCACAGCCCGCCCCGGATATCCACCGCGGGGACAATGCGCATGGTCAACCCGCAGCTTGCAATTTGGCCTTGACGACCTCAAGCAGGCGGTTGAATCCGTCCTCATCCGTCGCCGCGATTTCCGCAAGCATCTTGCGGTTCACGTCGATGTTCGCCAGACGGAGACCCTGCATAAACCGGCTATACGAGATACCGGCCGCGCGCGTTGCGGCGTTGATGCGCGCAATCCAAAGCTTGCGGAAATCGCGCTTCCGTGCTTTGCGATCGCGGTACGCGTAAACGCCCGCATGATCGACCGACTGCTTCGCCGTCTTGATCAACCGGTGATGGGAACCACGGTAACCGGATGCAAGTTTCAATACTTTCTTGCGCCGATCGCGCGACGCCGGTCTTCCTGTGGATCGTGGCATGACTATGCTCCTTCAATCTCAATGCCGCCACATCGTGGCGGGTGTATTCGTGTTCCGAAACCCGATGCCCAGCTCCTTAGCTGTACGGCATCATCTTCTTGAGACGCGGCGCATCCGCCTCGCTCACCACAACCGCGTTGCGCAAGCTGCGTTTCCGCTTCTGGCTCTTCGGCGTCAGCAAATGGCGCGCAAACGCCTTAAACCGCTTGAACTTGCCCGTGCTCGTCCGTTTGAACCGCTTCGCGGCGGATTTGTTGGTCTTGATCTTCGGCATATGTTCTCCTTTTCACCGTGGACGCTCCTGCTTTCGCAGGTCATCCCACGCTTCGCGCCCACGGCGCTTATTTCGGCGCCAACGTTCTCGGGGGCCGTGCAGGGAAAAAGCTCCCTCCCTCGATTTCAGCGGCTACAAACCGCGCTCCCACTCGGGGCTTTCAGCTCTTCGTCGCGACGCTTTCCTAGCGCGACGGCGAAAGAACTATGATCATGCTCCGGCCTTCCAGGCGGACCGTCTTCGGATCAATCTGGTCAGCGCTCAGATCCTTGGTCGCTTCAAGCACCCGCGCCAGAATCTCCTGGCCAAATTCCGGATGTGCCATTTCACGCCCTCGGAACGTCACCGTGACCTTGACCTTGTTCCCCTCCGTGAGGAACTCCCGCACGTGGTTGGTCTTGTAGTCGAAGTCATGGTCATCAATTTTGGGCCGGTACTTGACTTCCTTGACGATTACGACGTGCTGGTGTTTCCGGGACTCCTTCATGCGCTTGCTCTGCTGATACTTGTATTTGCCGTAATCCATGATTCGGCAAACACTCGGCACCGCGTTCGGCGCCACTTCTACCAAGTCCAGCCCGCGCTCAAACGCGTCTCGCAACGCGTCCTGCGGCGACATGATTCCCAGTTGATTTCCAGCCTCGTCAATAACGCGTACTTGGCGTGCGGTGATGCCCTCGTTCACTCGCACCTTCAGGTCGATCGGCTTGGCGATTAGATCACCCTCCTGTCATCCCGTGAGCTTACGTTCTCTCCATTCCTGCTGCCCCGGATCACGGCACCCACGGCAACAACAAAAAAAGGCGGCAGGGCACGCCGTGCCTCTGCCGCCAAAAATATACAGGATACTCCTGTCAGCAACCTTGCGCCCAGACCCAACGGTCGCGGCAAGGTGAGAAGCCGGCGCTCCTACTTGCGCTTTTACAGCGAACCAGACTCTACCAAATACCGGCCGTCCCTGTCAAACTGGCGCGCCCTTGGCTGGTGTCTCCTCCCATCAGGACCATTCCTGACAGCCGTTTCAGGAGCACTGAGATACCCGCACACCTCCCCGGACCACCCTGGGAATTCGCCTTCTTCGTTCGGGATAGGCACTATGGTGCCCTCCAAGGAGGGTCATTTTATGCACATCCGCTCGCTGACCCGCTCTCGTTGGCCGGTCCTGGCCGGGTTACTGCTTACTGTATGGACTTCCCTCGCCGCATCTGCCGCGCCCGCGTTGCGCGTCGAGGGGGACCATTTCACCGTTGATGGTCATCCGCGCTTCCTTGTTCTTGTCTCCTATTTCGACGCCATGCGCGCGTCCGACGCTACTCTCGACACCGATTTCGAATACTTCAGATCGGTGGGTGTCGACGGCATCCGCGTCTTTCCGAATTGGTGGAATTGCGCCGACATGACACATTTCCCTGACGATACCCTCATGGATGCCACCGGCGCGATCCGCCCAGACCGACTGGCACGGCTGAAGCCCGTCTTGGATAAAGCGTCTTCGATGGGCTTCATCGTTGATCTCTCCTTCGCGTTCGAAACGGTAGGGGGGTTGTCCGCTTTGACGGAGAGCCAACTCGGCCACTCACAGGCCGAATTGCCGGTCAACCAAGTACATGCCGACGCCTACGAGCGCGGTTTGACCGAAACGGCCCGCGCCCTTCGCGCCTATCGCAATGTCTTCTTTGACATCCAAAACGAATTCAACGGCCGCATCACCCATCTGAGCGACGACGAGGTGAAACGCTTTCTCGCCGCCATCAAAGCCGTAGACCCCGGCCGCATCGTGACCGCCTCGCTTGCCAATGAGATCGGTCCGGAAGACGTCGTCGCGCGCTCCGTCAGGCTCGGACTGGATATTGTCGCGTGGCACGAATCCCGAAACCCCTGGCAATACGACGCAATGGACCAGCTTGTGCAGCGAGCGAAACAGGCCGGGCGTATTCCGATCTACCTCGGCGAACCCGCATCCATGGAGCAAGACCTCGGTGCGGAAGAATTCCTCACCGCCATCACAAAAGCCAAGAGCGCCGGGGCCGCCGCCTGGACCTTCCACACCGAAAGCGGATTCGACCTGCGGCGCGCTGGCCTAACCGCTCAACTCACGGAAAACGAGAAGCGATTCCTCGACACATTCAAAGCCAAGCTCAACGAAGCACCTTCTCCCTGAAATACTCGCTACTTGGATCCTGCCTTCCCCTTCATGCATCTTCGTATCCGTGCCGCAGACGCCTTCGGCTGCAATTCTCCCCTTGATGCGCAGCCGCCTTCGGCGAACGACGATTTGCCGTAAGCCGGACATCCGGTAGCGCCGCTATCGCCGAACGCGGCGCCGAATCGACCATAGACCAGAGGTGATGCGCAGCACCTGCTGTAGCGTGGTCTCCGAAACCGCCGCAGCGGATCACGGCCCCGGCCGAAGACTTCCATTGCACCAGCAAGCGAAGATCATCAGGTCACCCCATGCCACGTGTTACCCGTAATCCACGATATACACCACGCCGCGCTCGGCGAGCGCTGCGCTACCGGGGTCGCGTTTTGGAAAGTAGGCTCATGCCGGGTCTGTGACGTTTGAGCCCACGCCACGCGTCTTTTCCCACTTGTCATTCCGAGTCTGCCCCAGGCGGACGAGGAATCTGGCTTAAACTCCTCGTGCCGTGCGCGGAACACCATATTCGCGCCTACCCCATGCCTTTATAGCGCCCGGTCTCCGCCGACACACCTGTCGGCATGCCACGCGTCTTTTCCCTCTTGTCATTCCGAGCGGGGGACCGCGCGAGCGCGGGTCTTGATGAAAGAAACAACGGGCAGGGTGACGACGACTTCACTTGGCATCGGACACCGTGTACTCTCGTCCACTACTCACACCGCCTGCTCCTCCTGCGCGCCGCACGGCGCAAAACATAACAGCCTGGGGCAGAGTCCTCCGAAGCCCCGAGACGCAGTCGAGGAGCGAAGGAGGACGCCGCCCCAGGAAACCAGCCCATCCGGCCGTCCGCCCTGAAGGGGCACCACATGTCCAAGTGCAACGAACTTCCCCTTATATATGAGGGACATCATTCCGGAGGATAACCATGGCCTAACCTCCAAGTCTTGCACGTGAGCATATTGCGTCGGCGCTCAATCGCGCCGGTGCAAATTCGGTCAATAGGCTTTCAATTCAAATCCCGAAACCATGGACCCAACCTCAGACGCGTTCTGGACCCTTGAATCGTCAAATTGCTGGAGGGGTGTACCCCTGAATCTCACGCTCTACAAACGGGACCCCCCCTTGCCCCGTCAAAATGAGCCCAGGGGCGCCCCAGCAAAACTTCACCGCTCCAGCTAAGCGACCCCTTGAGTCGTCAAACCACATGGGGTGTCATGACGGAGTCGCGTCGGTTGCCGCCATTCGCGCCACAGTGCTATGCTCCGGATTCCTGACTGCGTCTTGAATATCGCAACACACGGGTAGACGCGCGGACCGGGGACCGCGCAATTGGATTCAAATGCCGGATACAATCTCTACGGATAAAATAGCCGACAGTCCTGTCTCGGGAGCGCCGGCCCTCCCCGCCCGCCGCTCGCCCCGGCGTGGTGCGGTGCTATTCGTTCTCATCTTCCTTGTCAGCACATTTGCGCTTCTCACGCTCAACCGCGCCGCCATCAATTCCTCCTTCATGAATTGGTACCTCTTCCACGTCGCAAGCCACACGGCATCTGTGCTCAATATCATTGGCGAGCACGGCAGGGTGGAAGATCCCGACCTATACAAAGATCGCGCGGCTTCCGTGCGCGCCTCCATCGAGGAATGGAAGGGCGTCAAACCCAAGCCCGGCGACGTACCGGAGAGTGCGGCCAATGAAAAGCCGCTAACGGCCTACGAGGTATGGGTGTACCGCGCGCTGCGCCTTCGCAATGATTACAAGCGCGAACTGGAGCAACTCGCGCTCACGGATCCGTTGCCCCGCCCAGAGATTCGCTCCATCGACGATCAGTTGCGGCACGTTGCCGTCTTGCTCGACCGCGTGGAACAAGCTATGCGGCGCGCTTCGCGTTCTGGTCCTATCCAAGTGACCACGCCCGATATCACGGCAACCGTCAACGCCGCCCGTGAAGAGCTTCGCCTGCTCGAATCCTCCGACGCATCGATACCTGGCCGCCAGGAAGCACTCGACGCACTTGAGAAACGCGTCGAGGCCGCCCGAGTAGCACAACGAGCCTTCATCGAAGGTCGCGCCCGCAAGACCAGCGTTCAAATCAGCGATCGGACCGGCCCCACCGTGGACTTTTTGATGAAACGCGGCCTTGACTCGGATCTGGCCGACAAGCAGAAACAGCTTGATGCCATCCAGTTGGACGTGTCGCTCACGCCCGAGCAGCGCGCGGAAAGAGCCAAGCCGATCCGGGCGGAAATCGAACAACTAAACGCCAAGCGGTCGCAAGCGCCCGACGAAAAGTCCAACAAAGACATCCGATTCCGGTTCAACGTCGTGCCCGATTGCGGCGCATTGTCCTCCATGGCCATCTTCCTCGCCGCGATGCTTGCGTTCCCCACCCACATGTGGAAACGTCTCGTCGGTCTGCTTATCGGGATCCCTATACTCTATGCGGTCAACATCGTTCGCCTGAGTTGCCTCGCCGTGATTGGGGCGTATACCGATGCAGGAGAGTTGTTCACGTTCGCCCACGAATACGTGTGGCAAGGCATTTATATTCTGTTTGTGGTTACCGTCTGGCTGCTCTGGGTCGAATTCCTGGTCAAACCCAGAAAGAAGAAGATTGAAGCGTAGAGTACAGCGCGTACATTGAGGCGATAAGAGATACTGACATTCCAGAATTTACTGATTGTGAATTCCGTAGCCTCGGATTTGAGATCTGAAGTCTCAACCTTCAAGTCTCAATTCCTCAATCCGGAGGATTGCACGTGGCGCAGGAACTAACCGTCCGGCGGTTCATATGGTTCTGCGTGAAGCTGTTCGTTCTGGCACCGGTCTGCCTGTGCCTGTGGTGGCAGATTATGCCGGCGTACGCGCTTGGCCTAGGCCACGTCACCGCCTTCATTCTTAGGGCCATCTTCGGTTACCCCATTCAAGGCGTTGTCGTACATGCTCAAGGCGTAATGAACGTCGACACCGTCATGGGCTACGTGGTAATGGGCCAACCCAATACGCTGCCCATCGCCCAGCTCGTTTCCAATATCGGCACCTTTTGCGCGCTTATGCTGGCTACCGGCCGCCTCGGTTTCCGCAGACTCGCACTGGGTACCGCCGCGGGAATTGCCATTCTCGCGTTTACCCACGCCGCTTACCTCGTCACCTTCTACTCACTTGCAAAGACTATCGCCCGCGACCAAACCTATTTTGTCGCTTTTGCCCAAGTCCTACTGACACTTCCCTTTATTCTGTGGATCGTTCTTGCCTTCTGGGACCAAATGCCGTGGGCGAAACCGGCCACGTCCCAGGAGACGGACAAGTAAGGCTCAGGTCGCCGCACCTTCAGCCAAGCGCTACGCACCTTCGGTCTCACCCTGTCAATTCTGCCGTGAAATGCATCACAACGTGTGGTACGATAGCCTTGCTTTCCAATGCGAGACCAGGGGGGTACCGCACCAAGGAGATCCTGTCATGGCCGGTATTACTGTGCGCAATCCACTTAGCGGCGAGATTCTCTACAACATCGCGGAGCCAACCGATGATGAGATACGCCAAGTGTTTGCGACAGCGCAAACCGCCCACGCGAACGTCAGCGCAATGTCCGTGCAAGAACGCGTGGCCGAGACACTTAAGCTTAAGCGCTACATTATGGAGCGCCGCGAACAAATCTGCGACAAGGTCATTCGCGAGACCGGCAAGAGCCGTTTGGACGCCTTGCTTACGGAAATTTTCCCGGTCATCGATCTGATCGATTATTACGCAAAGAACGCGGCCAAGATTCTCGCCGACCAGAAGGCGCCGACACCCCTCATTTTGATGGGCAAGAAGTCATACGTTTGCTTCGAGCCGATAGGACCCGTCCTCGTTATTTCGCCGTGGAATTACCCATTTACCTTGAGCTTCCTACCGACCTTGTGCGCGTTCCTGGCCGGCAATTCCGCCATCTTGAAACCGTCCAAAGAAACCCCGCTCAAGGGTGTCATGGAAGACATCGTGAAAAACAGCGGTTTCATGCCGGATGCCATCCAGGTCTTCTACGGCACTCGCGAAGCGGCCACCAAACTCATTGACCTGAAGCCCGCGAAGATCTTCTTCACGGGAAGTGTTGCGGCAGGCAAAAAGATCATGGCACAAGCATCGCAACACCTTATTCCCGTCGAACTGGAACTCGGCGGGAAAGATCCCATGATTGTCTTTGACGACGTAGACCTCGAACGCACGGTTAATGGCGCGCTGTGGGGCGCCTTCACCAACACCGGCCAAAGCTGTACCTCTGTGGAGCGTGTGTACGTGCAGGAAAGCATCTACGACCAGTTTGTCGCGATGGCCAAGGAAAAGGCCGCCCGCTTGAGTACCTTCGCTTCCAAGCCGGACGATCAGGGCGACCTCGACGTTGGCACCATGACCACGGAAAGTCAATTGACTACCCTCGATGAACACCTCCAGGACGCCATCGACAAAGGTGCGACCATTCTTGCCGGGGGACCGCGTAAGCCAGGCTCTTCCATCTTTCCGCCTACCGTACTCGCAGACGCCAACAACTCCATGAAGGCCGTGACCGACGAGACTTTCGGTCCCTTGTTGCCCATCATGAAGTTCTCAACCGAAGAAGAGGCGATAGCCCTCGCCAATGATTCGCCCTATGGACTGAGCGCAAGCGTTTGGTCCAAAGACCTGGAGCGTGCCCAACGCGTTGCCCGGAAGATCGTGACCGGTAACGTGTCCATCAATAACGTCATGGCCACCGAAGGCAACTCCGGTCTACCCTTCGGCGGCGTGAAGGACAGCGGCTTCGGACGGTACAAGGGCCCGTACGGCCTGTACACGTTCTCCAATGTCAAGTCGATTCTCGTCGACAAACAGAGCGCCAAACTCGAACCCAACTGGTATCCCTACACCAAAGAGAAGTACGCGGCATTGTCCAAACTGATTGACGCCGCGTATTCGGGCGGTATCATGGGTCTGATTCGCACCGCCATCGTTGGCATGCGCCTCGAGTCGCTCGCGCGAAAACAACGGCTTTGATCGTTACCTGCTTCCTTACCCATTTCATCTCGGTAGCACAGAGAAAACGAGGTCGCAGAAGGCTGCGTTTCTGACGATAGGAAGCGTTTTGCCATGAAGAAGATCGCTGGGATTTCGCTACTCCTGGTGGCGCTGGCGGTGCTATTGGCTTGGCTCAGGTACGGCAGCCCACCGGGTAAGACTCCCGCGTCCTCCTCATACCCCGTGCAAATCGTCTCTACACAACCCGTGTCACCCAATGTGCAAAACCTTCCGGGCGCCCGGCGTGCAGCCTTCGAGGGGCATGTCTATTCATCACACGGCAACGCAATTGCCTCGGCGCGAGTAGAACTCCGAAAGGGAACGGAAGTTCTCGCGTCCACGAGGACGAACGACCAAGCAGGTTTCGTCCTTGCTGAAACCGATGCGAGTTCCGGGTTAGTTCTGATGGCATCAGCGGAGGGTTACGCTACTTCGCAGTGCCCTGTCGACGTCTCTGTCACCGCAAACCGTCCCGTCGAGTTTTTCTTAAAGCCGCTTGGAAGTATCGGAGGAATTGTGCAGGGATCGGATGGGAAACCGCTCAGCGGTTTTGTCGTGACTGGGGATGGGCAGGACGGTTTCAAGGCAACTTCGGGCACGACGCAAGACGATGGACGTTTTCTGCTCGAGGAGTTTGAGGCGGGCGACGTGCGTCTGTACGCCGCCTTTGCTCCTGCTTCAGCACAGACCAGCCACAAGTTCCGAAGACAACTGGTCGATGATGCAACGTTTCCGACGATTTCACTCCATAAGGGTGAGCACCGTGAGGGGGTAATCCTCTTGCTGCCGCTACAATGGCAAACGACGTCAGGCGGGACCGTAGTCGATCCAGACGGGAAACCGATTAAAGACGCCAGCATTTTCTTAACCGGTGAGGAGATGCTTGCCGGCTTCACGCGCTCAGACGGCCAAGGACTGTTTCAACTGGCTAATCTCGTGTATTCGGGAAGAGAGCACGCGAACTCAAGAGTACATCTGTTTGCCGAACACCCAGATTACGCGCCTACCCGCGCGAACGACATTCCTCTTGGTGACAAGGACATCGTCATCACCATGAAGCCGTTGCTTGCGGGCGAAATCGTTGGCGTCGTACTCGACAAGGCGACACGAATGCCCGTCACAACGGCTCAAGTCTGTATTGTAAACAACCAGCTTGGAAGCGGCTCTACGATTCAACCCTCGTACTCGACGCTTCGTGAAGCGGTATCGTCGGGCAAACTCAGGGTCGACCGCGAAGGCAAGTTTCGCATCCCTGATGTCGGTGAAGGAACGGCCGTCCTTCTTGTGTATGCAAGAGGGTATGGACTTACCATCACTTCCCCGATTGACGTTACCCAAGGCCGCCAGAATCCGGTGGAAATACTACTCGACGCCGCGGGAACGCTACACGTGGACCTTTCATACTCCGGCGACATGGCGGGGCGGGAAGCGGCTTGCCAAATTAACTGCCGACTTGAAGGTTCCACCGAATGGGAGCCTTTCTCAGGTCCTGTAGGCGAATCAGTCTTCACAGGAGCCGAACTGGATGGCGGGCTGGTGGGACCGAAGAGCTACGAGATGACCCTCCCGGCAGGGCGATACCAGTTGTGCGTTTGGACCAATACACGGGTCACCTCCGTCATGCATAGCGGCTGCTTCAACCACAGCGTATACACCGCCGAGGTCCAGGCGGGCAAGACAACCGAACTGGACATCGCGATTGGAGGCACGGGCATGGTGCAAGGTTCCGTCGCGCAGCACGAGGGCCAGAAGCGCTATTTCCTGTTTCTCGCGCCAGGGACTGAATTCCCTCAGGATGCGATACCGTGCGCGGGCAACCCGTACAAGATGCTTCGGTATACAGATGGTATGGGGGCTCATACGCTGGCATATCAGGGCAAATACGAATTCAACTGCCTCCAAGATGGTACGTACACCATCGGTGCGTTTGCGCTGAGCGAAACGGACGGTAGCGTAATCCAACGCGGATTCCGAACCGTCGGGGTCAAAGCGGGAAGTGTGGTGAATGTCGACTTCTTGTGAACCGACGACTCCTCAACCGGCCCGTCAAGAATATATTGCGTCTGGAGGCGTTCCGGGCTAAACTAGAGCCTGTGGGTCTCATTAACGACGAGGGATTTGACATGTTCGTGCGCAGATTGGCGATAGTGACTTTGGCTCTCCTTGCCGCGTTGTGGGCAGTCCCGAGCGCGTGGGCTCAAGCCGCGGAGAATTCTGCAGATAGCGGTGGTGCCACCGTAGAAAGCGCCACGCCCGAAACTATGGAAAGCCTGGAAGAAAAGCCGGCGGCAAAGGTCCCAAAGCGTCAACCCAAGCCGGAGCCTGTCGTAGAGGAAACGTACGAAGGGCCGGACATGTCGCTATTGGTCCCACAGGATGAAGTGCAGCAACGCCGCCAAGCGGCCCTCACGACCGAGCGCGTCGCACAAGAAGAAGTTGAACTGGCCAAGCCAAGTGTAAAGCGCTCGAAAGTCGTCCGCCTCGATAATCAACCAAAGCAAAAGACTCGCCCTATCGCGATCATTAAGGGAAGTCTGGGCCCTTGGGGCTATGGACAACGGTACCGCGAAGGAACCGCTGGCACCCAGAAGCAGAATCAGAATCAGAACCCGCAGGCGGCACAGTTGGGGCGCGGGAATCAGCAAGACTTGTCTCAAGGGTTGTCGCTGGGCGGTAATCGAGGCAGGGGTCGTGGCCGTCGCGATTAGTGCGCTAAGGTCGCTAACCCTCCAAAGTAGGCACGGACGAGTCACGTAGGCTCACTGCCGCGTGACGGCTGTCTCATGTGGACTTGCCTGTGTGTCCGGATGCTCGCTCCTCACCATTCGCTATTCGCTTAGCTTATTCCGTCAGAGGCGTTCGACCGTAATCCGGTTATTCGTGTAGATGCAGATCTCCGAGGCCACGTTGAGGGCTTCGCGCACGATTGCCTCTGCGTCCATATCCGTATGACGTACCAAAGACCTCGCCGCTGCCAACGCAAATGGTCCTCCCGAGCCGATGGCAAGAATTCCGTCGTCCGGTTCAATGACTTCGCCGCTGCCCGCAATGATCAATGATGTCTCCGAATCGCATACGGCCAGCAGGGCCTCGAGATTTCGCAGGTACTTGTCCATGCGCCACTCTTTGCCCAGTTCGACCGCGGCGCGCACAAGACTTTTGTTGTACTCGTTCAGCTTTCCTTCGAATCGCTCGAAAAGCGTGAATGCATCGGATACGGCTCCAGCAAATCCGGCTAAGACGCGGCCTTCGGCCAACCGCCGGATCTTGGTTGCGTTATGTTTCATAACCGTGTTGCCGACGGTCACCTGACCATCCCCGCCGATGGCCACCTGCGATCCGCGCCGGACACTGACGATTGTCGTTGCATGAATGCCTTCCATGGATGCACCTCACTTCGGTTATCTTCCACCTACGATACCTTACCCGGATTTCTCACGAACACACTTGAACCTATCTCGTAACCCGTATGTTCGCAAGACTTGCGGTGAAAAACAAAGCGGTTCTCCGAATACAGAGTGTGTTCGCGAGAAATCCTCATGGCACATCCTCAACGTTTTGCACGTGAGCAATTTGCGTCGGAGCTCAATCGCGCCGGTGCAAATTGCGGACTAAGCGCGCGCAAGGATTCGAATGGACTGTCCACACCACGGGCTGTCAAAACCACGGGCTGGCGAGCGGTCCGAATAGAGGGTACAATGGTTCCATTACTCGTGGGTGGTGAGTCCCCTGGCTGATGATGCACGGAAGACGATCGGTTCTTATTGTGATAGGGTTCTTCGTGTGCCTTATGGCGTGTTCCTCAAACGCCAAGGCGCTCGAAGAGCTTTGGCATTTCGATGTCTTCTCGCCGGCCCGATCGTTACCCGTTGCAGTCGATTACGATGGCGATGGGAAGCGGGAAGTCGTCTTCTCGACACAACACGATGGTTCCGTGTGGAGTATGGCCGCCGATGGGTCCGTCGCAGGCCGCTACCGCAGGCCGCAGTGGATTGCAGGCGGAATTGCCGCGGCCGAGGCGCGCGGCGCCCACTCCTACCTCTTTGCCTTTGAAGAATCCACGGGGAAACTCAGCCTTGCCGATTTTGCCACGGGTCTCAATCTGTGGTTGGATGTACCGGGCGATCCTCACGAGGGCACTCCGCCTGCCTTTGCGGACTTGAATGGCGATGGAACACAGGAAATCATCTGCGTTCGAAAGAACGGAACCATCACCGCCATGGACCGCGCCCTCACCGTCCTCTGGCAGTTCGGCGCCGATGGCGCATTTGACAGCGCGCCAGCCACCGCTCCTGTCTTTGAGCGCGGCTCAGCGGTCTATGCGTTGACCACAAGCGGCATTCTCTTCTGTGTCGATGGCCAAGGGATTCCGCAGTGGCAGTTCGCCATGCGCCGGCCGACTCCTCAAGCTCCTTCATTTTCCGATCCAATCGTCGCGGAATTGCTCTCCGGTAGTCCCGTTGTCTTGGTTGGCGATGCCGCGGGCACGCTGTACGCCTTGGATGCCGCGACCGGCAAAGAATACTGGCGGCGTCCCGTTGCCACATGCGCCATTGGCAATCCGGCCTTACTCGATGTTCGCCCGCCCGAAGGGATCGACATTGTAACTGTCAGCGAGAAGGGCGAGATCGCCGTGCTAAACGGCAGCGGCGTCGTGATGACAAGAGCATCGCTCCCGAAGGGCGACTACGTCCCCAGGCCCCTGGTTGCTGACGTGGATGGCGATGCCGAACCGGACGTGCTCGTTCCGACGAAGGACTGGAGACTTCTCGTTGCGTCTCTGGACGGTCAGGTGAAGGACGAAGTGAGTCTCCTGGGCAATGTGCGCGATGGCGCGGTGCTTGCCGACCTTGACGATGACGGTTTGCTGGAGCTCTTGGCGGCCACGGACTGCGCTCGTATCGCGTGTTTCCGCACACGTGCGCGGTCCGGATGGACACACCCTCGAGGAGGACCTGCATGCTCGGGTTTCATTCCACCCATTACGCGTGCCGTGCTTCCGGAAAGCAAACCTCGCACTCATAGCGCACCGGAGCGTATCTCGGTTTCGCTCTCCGACTACATCGAAGACGTTCCCTTCTCGACCGCTGTAGTCGACATGGGAAAGGCCCAAAAGAAGCTCGCGCGCGCCGTCTTAAGCGATAGCGAACGCGTCCTTGGGGCCGCAGTGCGGTCTATCGAGACCGGCGCCTTTTCGGTGCCCTTTGCGCGATATGCCGCCGGCCCGTTTTCGCTCGATTTATCGATTGTCGACGACCACGGCAAGGTTGAATTGGAGTACAAACCAATTGAAGTAACGCCCAACGCCATTACGCCGGTGTTGCTTCCCAGCCGGGACGCGTTCGTAGCGGCACTTAATGAACGAGGAAGCGCGTATGCGTTGCCTGAACAGTGGACTCCGGCTCCTTACAGAGAGCGCAACACGTGGAGTGTCGTGCATTTCAGAGCCGATTCGTGGATGCACTTCGGACTCGCCGCCGAACCGTTCATTCGCGACGCCATGCCGATTGTGGGACCAGCCGACAGTGACGTGCGCTTTGGACCTGAACATCCCGCGTGGAACGCGATGCAGACCTCGACTCTCCCGTTTCTTGTATCGGCGGACTTCCCGCAACTCAGAGCGCCGTACCCTGCACCTGCCCTGCGCGCAATCATGAGCATGGCTGGAGACCGCTTCGCGGGATTCGCCGTCAACGGTTGGCCGGCGCGCACCTGGGAGAGTCTTGAAAACGACCACAAGACTCCGAAGACGCGGACACTCGCCCAGGAATTGTTTCGCAAAGACTTTCAGCAATTGTTGAATCAGACTCAGGGACACCTCTATCCAGGGAGTGGTCCGTGGTTATTCGCCCATCAAGCGTATGCGTGGGGCGCTCCCATGGCATACGCTGAGATCGGAAAGGATATTCCTTGTGCCCCGCTGCAGTTTGCGTTCATGCGCGGTGCATCCCGGCAGTTTGGTGGAAAGCCTTGGGGAGTCAGTATTGGCAATGAATTTGCCGGCGCCACCCTTGACACCCTTGGACCCGCGGAAGCTCCGCGCATACGCTGGACAGGTCAGGGTCAGGCTTCCGGCCCGGATTGCGGTCATTCCGCGTCTCTCGAATTTCGCCTCGCCATGGCCGCGAGCCTTGCCGGGGCAACATTCGTGCGCAATGAGGCTGACGCCCAGAACGATTCCGGATTCGTTCAAAAGACGTCAGACAATGCCTATTCCCTTTCGGAGCACGGTCAAGCGTTCAAGACATGGTACGACTTTACGCAAACCTTCCCCGAACGCGGCTATCCCGTCACTCCTATCGCCTTCATGGTTGATCGCAACCACGGGTGGCGACCGGGACAACCCGCCTTTGGTGTGTGGCCCCAGGGACGCGCGGAGCAGTCATTGGAGGCAGTCTTCGGCCACGTGTTTCCCTGCGGGGACGGTCTCGATTTCGAACAGGGACAACTTGCAAACGGCCCGTATGGCGACATCTTCGATGTTATTACCGATGACGCGCCGCTCAGTGTTCTCCAAACTTACGCAGTTATCTGGCCGGTGGGCGACATCGAAGTAACGCGCGCGCTCCGTGATTCGCTGGATGACTACGTTGCCAAAGGCGGTATCCTCGTCATTGATGGTGGGCTTGCTCGCTGGTTCCCGGAGTCGTTCACTGGAGTGCGTGTCGACGAGGACACCGCATTCGCCTGCGGCATTCAGACGGCATTGCAGAGCATCACGCCCATCGCGGCGTCGTTTCGCTACTACCGGCTCGATGCACTCACCGGGACGCAACCCATTGCCTGGACAGACAAAGGTCAAACGCTCGCCTGTTGGCACAACTACAAAAGCGGTCTTGTGCTTGTTGCCGGGACACGCCACTGGATCGATATCTCAAGCGGGCTTGTGCCCATCGCACCTGTCCTCATGCGTCTCGTCGCGGATGCCGTCTCCCCGGTCAGTGTCCTGGGGGATGTCGAGTGGTTCGTCAGCCGAACCTCCACGGGCTATGTCGTTGGACTGATCAACAACAGCGGCATTTCCAAGTCCCCGACAGTGCCTGCGCTGGTGGATCCCACCCAGTCACGCGACTGCGTTGTCGCCGTTCGCGGTGAAGCGCCCACACGCTTCGTGTCGCGCATGGGTGAGTTCAACTGGAACACTGCCGCAAATGCCCTCGAGGTGCGCCTTGCTCCCGGAGGTGTCGGTGTCGTCGAGCTTGTGTTGGGTGGCGCATAGGCGAAGAAGCCCGTTGAGTGGGCTTCGTGGACAAGATGGACGAGTTGGTCAGTTCCGCCAGCCCGTCCAACTCGCCCACTCCAGTGCAACATGCCACTCGCGCACTTTCTCACCGGGTTTTAATCGGCGGCAGCTTCGCCAACCCCCGCAACGCGTTGATCGTCTCCTCCGACATCGGGAATTGATCTGGGTATTTCAAGTATTCGACATGCCCGTCCATGTACAGCACATGCCCACCGAAAGGTTTGTTCTGGTCGGGCCATTCAATGACCGTGGGGATTTGTGACTGCTCTATCGCCCCGGCTGCGGGATTGTTAATGTCGGTAATAAAGAACCGTTCAATCCCCTCGCGAAGACGGCGAATCTTCTCGGGTGGGCCTTGAGGTCCCGGATTGGGCAAATCGCTGTCGATATCGCCCCCTTCGACGTTCTCCATGGCTTTCGTGTAGGCCGACGCAAACGCCTTCACGTCTTCGTCCGATTGCAGGGCAAAACCTAGATACACGCAGCGATTGACGTCCAAGAGGGCCATTGCCCCTTCGGAATCATCACCAAAATACGACCTGAGCAGTTTGCCTTCAGCGCCATTTGATGACACGATCTTTGCGTCCAGATCCGGCAGAAGTTGTGCCGGCTCAAGTCGCAAAGGAGGATAGTATTCGCCGGGAGTCTCATTCGCGTACATCTTGAAATACAACCCAAGTTGCTTCAGCGCATTTGACACACTTGTCGTCTTCCGTCCCGCTGCCAAACCGCCACTGGCAGCGCTCGGTGCGCCCAGCCCCCCAAGACCGCCAACACCGGCGCTTGTTGTGGACCGGACTACCGAGATGCTCGGTTTCACGCTGGGTGCACCGATTCCGCCCATTCCGCCCATTTGACGACGGGAGCCTGTAGACGGAACGCGATCCGCAACCGACACTTCCTGTGTCACCCGATTGTTCGACTCGTCGGACTCCTGGATTGCATTCTCAGGATCTACTACCGCAACAATTGTGTATTTCTGACTCTGCGATTGCGCTGCCCACGATATGGCTTCAGTAGCCTTTCCGCCGGCGGGTACAATCAGCGCGCCCGTGTTGATCTTCTTTCCGCCCGCATCGGGGTCTCCCTCGTAGAAGGTGACTGCCACCTCACGGTCTTTCGGGCCGCTATTGGTGATCGTGGCCGCGATCATCCTGCCGCCGTTGTCCGCGACGAACGTAAATACGTCGGCGGGAGTGATTGATATATCCGTTGCCGGCTCTTGCGCGTCGGTTAGGACCAACACACCAAAGAGCGCCAGCACACACGCCGCAAACGCTTTGCTCCATCGCGTGGTCTCGCTGAATTGCGTAACCATCGCTATTCTCCTTTCCATGTTTGTTTTCCCTTCAAGCACACTGGCCAGTCCGGGACTCCACGCGGGTGGACGAAACTTCTGAAATTGATCCAGCAACGCATGGCCGTAGCCGCGCCTCTCCTCGAAATTCAAGACCGAAAGCACGTGCGCATCGCACGCCAGTTCACGGTCAGCGGTAATTCGCTTGCGCGCCCACCACAGCGCCGGGTTGAACCAATGAACAGCGAGCAAGACGTTCACCAGCCAACCGATAAGAATGTCGCCACGCTTTAGATGGGCAAGTTCGTGAAGAAACACGTAGCGAAGGTGCTCGCTTGAGGCAGATTCCAGCAACGCGGGCGGCAGCAGCAAGCGCGGCCGAATCGCTCCAAGCAGGGCCGGTCCCTCCACGCACGGAGTCACCACCATGGCCAGCCACGTGTTGACTCCCATACGCTGTTTACAGTCTTCGAGCAGTTCCAGCACCTGTGGTTTCACCACCAACCGTTGCTTTGTAACGCGCCTTGCGAGGGTGCGACCTTGCGCAACCATGAACGCAATCATCGTTGTCGAGCCTGCGAGCCAAATGGCTGCGCCGACAAACCACGGCGATAGTCCGCGTGAGTGGAGCGGCATGCTTGGAAGGTCTGAGGAATTCACGCGTGTGATCGTCGTGGACGATCCACCCGCCATCGCTGCCTGCGCCGCACGCGCGGCATCGGGCGAGGTGGAATCGGCAAGCTTGCCGTCGACATACAACAGCGTCGATTGCGCCGGCTGCTCGCTCGACGTGAACAGGGCGGTCACCTCTTCCACCGCGTTGTACACGCTGAACGGCGCGGGTACGCTCCACAGCAACAACAAACGCACCAGCACGAGCCCCCACATCGCATGGCGCACCGTGGCGCTTATCCGCCCGCGAAGCAGGCGCTGAACGACAACGACAAGCGCCACCAACAACGCCGCTTGCCACGACACATTCAGCACACGCAAGAAGGTCTCTTCCACCCAGCCCCACGCGCTAGTCATTAGACTTCTCGCCGCTGGACTTCTGGTCCAGCATGGCGCGCAATGACTCGATGTCCTCCGTGCTCAGGTCTTCCTGCTCGATGAAGTGCGCCAGCATGGGCTTCGCTCGCCCGCCGAAGCACCGCTGCAAGAACGACGTGCTTTCTTCGCGTACGCATTCTTCTTCCGACGCCGACGGGGAGAACCGAAACACCCCACCACGCTTTTCGCGCCGCAGGACCCCCTTTGCCAACAAACGCCCCATCAACGTCCGTACTGTCTTTGGGTGCCAATCGGCCTGTCCTTCCAAGGCTTCATACACCTCGAGCGCCGTCAGCGGCGATTGCCGCCATAGCACCTGCATCACCCGCCACTCCGCCGACGAAATCCCGGGAAGTCTCGTCATGACCGTTTCCTCCGCCGAATCTTACATCTGTAAGAAATTATCGCACAAACATAATCCAATGTCAAGACCGCTTCGTATAGACCGGTAAGACATTTAATAACAGTGTGTTATTGGAAAACGGGGACAGACACGTCTCCGCTTCGCTGCGCTTGTGTCAGTCCCTGTTTTCCACCGCTTCTGACTCTTCCTATGCTGCCCCAATTACGATTCACTACACTTGGGGGCATGCCCTGCTATACTCAGGGCAACCGGGGGCACCACCTATGAAATCGTTCCAATTCACGGGTTCGATCATCGTCACTCTTATATCTGGTTTTGCGTTTGCTGACCTCGCTTTGGCCGTCGATTCCGATATAGCTGCAGAAGTCTCGCCAGGCTGGTCCCTTGAGACTGTTGCCGAGGTGGACCAGAGCTATGCAGGGTGGGACGTCGAAATCGGGGATGCCGACAATGACGGCAAGAATGAGATTCTGACAACCGGCTGTCCCGATAGCCGCCTGTACCTATTCAAGAAGACGGAAGCAAGCTGGGAAACGCGTATGCTCGCCGAGAACCTCGCCAATCAGAATCCGGGCATGGGGCTCTCGGTGCGCGCGGTCGATCTAAATCACGACGGAAAAAAGGAAATCATTCTCGGCACGGGCGAAGAACGCGGCGGCACGGCGTTTCTGTATTTGCTGGAAACCGACGGGCGCGCCATCACGCGTCGCGTAGTCTCGCGGCCAGAGGACATCAACAAGAGCAGCTTCACGCACAACCTCGCCGTACACGACCTCGACAACGACGGCGCGGACGAAGTCATCTCGGCGTATTGCGGCGGAGGCGAGGTTATCCGGTACGACTTCGATGCCGCGTTGAGCAAGGTCGAAGCGCGCAAGGTCTACCACCTTTCCGGCTCGGGCGAAGAATCGATCATCGCCGATGTCGACAACGATGGGTCGATGGAGTACGTGACCAGCAATAGCTTTCGCACGGGAAAGGCGCGCGTAGAAATCTTCGAGTTCGACGCCAACGGCGAGTTAATGACGCCCCCGCGCGTGGCAATCGAAGGCTATGGAGGCATCCCGTGTTTCTACGCTTCGTTCATGGTTGGCGACATCAACAACGACGGCAAGAACGAGCTTGTCGTGGGGTGGAAACGTGAACAAGCCGTCAACAAGACCACGCTGCTTGCGTATCGCGTAGCCGAAGTCCCGGCCCTCGTTGCAACGCTTGAGATCGAGACCGAAGACCTCGACATGGCCTACTTCGAGAAAATGATGGCCGTTGCAGACGCGGACAACGACGGCAGAGACGAGCTGCTAGTTTCGACGCGGGGCGATGCTTCCTCGGAGAACATTACCAGCGGGCGATTGGGTCGCGTCTACCGCTACAACGTGGACGGTGTGGGCAACGTCAAACGCGAGCTACTGGCCGACTTCGATCCCGCCTACGCCGAATCTACGTGGCTCGCTGTCGGCGACGCAGATAACGACGGCCGGAACGAAATCGTCCTGGCGACCGGCAAAGGCGACCGCACCCAACCGGGTACATCGCACGTAGTCATTCTCAGGACGACGCACTGAGTTCGTTTAACTTGAGTTCGCGCGTAACTCCTTGCCTATCCACGCCTCGGAATCCTTTACGCAGTTTCACTGTTTCCCTATACTGATTTGGCAACCCGTTCAATCCTGTATGCTGCGGGGGGACCCAAATGCTTGTATCGGAAGGAGAGCAATACCCATGGAAAACGTAATCATTATCGGTTCCGGGCCTGCCGGCTTTACTGCCGCACTCTATACGGCCCGTGCCAACCTGAATCCATTGATGTTGGAAGGCGAGCTCAGCAAGGACATCCTCCCAGGCGGCCAGTTGATGACGACTACCGAAGTGGAGAATTATCCCGGTTTTCCCGAAGGCGTCTCGGGACCCGCGCTGATGGACCTGCTGCGTAAGCAGGCCCTTCACTTCGGCACGCGCATCGAGTCGAAGACGGTTACCAAAGTGGATTTCTCGAAGCGCCCCTTTACGCTGTATTGCGGCGATGAGGCGCTGCAGACGAAGAGCGTGATTATTGCCACGGGTGCGACCGCGCGTTACCTTGGGCTGCCATCGGAAGAGAAGTATCTCAACCGCGGCGTGTCTGCGTGCGCTACCTGCGACGGAGCCTTGCCACGTTTTCGCAATAAGCCGCTTATTGTCGTAGGCGGCGGCGACACCGCTATGGAAGAAGCCAATTTCCTCAGCGGGTTTGCGAGCCGTGTGCATGTCGTGCATCGCCGCGACAAATTCCGCGCGAGCCCGATCATGGCAGACCGCACGATTGCCAATCCGAAAATTACCGTCGAATGGAATTCGGTCGTCGACGAGATCCTTGGCGAAGAAAAGGCGGGCGTGACCGCCGTGCGCATTAAGAACGTGCAGACCGGTGAATTGAAGACCATCGAATGCTCCGGCTACTTCTCGGCCATCGGCCACAAACCCAACACGGACCTCTTCGTGGGGCTGCTCGACATGGATGAAACCGGCTACCTCGTTACGAAACCCGGCACGTCTTTGACCAATATCGAAGGCGTGTTTGCGGCGGGCGACGTGCAAGACAAGATCTA